>CAJJDF010000073.1 GCA_905182785.1 uncultured Flavobacteriales bacterium | reverse complement strand
TCTTCTTCGTCTTTTTTACAGCTACTTACTGTAATTCCTAAAGCTAGGAATGAAAGCATTAAATACTTTCCAATGTTAATTGTTGTTTTCATTGTTTTGTTTTTTTAAATTTCTTAGTAAGTTAAGAATAAAAACCCAAACATATTAACTTTAACAAAAAAAGCCTCTTGAAAATCAAGAGGCTTTTTTTGTTAAAGTTTTAGTTTTAAGCTTAGCTATTACAAATTAGTTTGAGCATTAACATATTCATAATTAGCACCATTTTTCTTCCAAATGATAATACCAATATTGATATTAGCAGCATTGTAAGAAGAAGGGATAGCTACTTTATACTCTTGGTCAAACGTAGCGTCTGCAGCTGGAGAAGAACCAATAGAAACACCCCATGCAGATGAAGTGGTCATAGATCCTCTCATCATTAAGTGATGATCAACATTTCCTGAAGCTCCAATTGGTCCAGCTTGTGGTCCGTTTACATTGTTTTCAATCACGTAAGCTCCCATAAAGTATTCTCCAGATCCTGCAGAATAAAATTTAGCTTGTGCATTTACAGTAATTTCAGAACCTTCAGTACTAGTTTCAAAAGCAGCTGATGCAACTACGGATGATGATGAAATGGAAGCGGCAGCAGCAGCATTTGCAGCTGAAGCAGATGTCCCATGACTTACTCCATTTACATACCAGTTAGGTTTTCCTCCAGAACCAAAGTTTTGTTTGATTGCTTCCATTGTAGAAACAGAAGGGGTTAATTCTTGTCCTCTAAAGGTTGCATTAGAAAATCCAGTACTATAGTTAGCCCATGTTAAAGCTGTTCCTGTAAAAGCGTTAGATAAATCTATCCATCCTTGCCATCCCCAATCTCCACAGTAATAACAAGTTTCGCCTGTAGACTTATAAACGATTGGTACTTGAGTTTGTGAGTGAGAATATTCAATTTCTTCTTCTTCTTCATCTTTTTTACAGCTACTTACTGTAATTCCTAAAGCTAGGAATGAAAGCATTAAATACTTTCCAAATTTCATTGATGTTGTTTTCATTTAATTGTTTTTTTGATTATTGATTGCCTAAGATACGATTTAATTAAACATATGGTTGTTTCTTTCTTAACATTTTTTTAGTTATTTATCGTTTTTGACCAACATGTAGTAGTCATTCTCTAATTCTAAATAGCCTTGGTTATAAACGAAATAATATATAGTTCCTTTTTTTGTAGTATAAATACTGGTAAAAAGATTGAAGTCAAAATTATTCCCGATTAATTTATCTCTATGAGTTTTTGTCTTTTGATTTGGATTTAACTCCGATAAAATTTTGTAGTTCTTCTTGAGTCTATTATTTATGTTTCTCACTAAGTTTTTGTCCTCTACATCTAACTTATTATTATAGCTATTCCTACAATAATCTGAGCAAAATTTCTTGTCTGCCCTTCCTTTTACTTTTTCTCCGCACTCCAGACATGATTTTTCCATTGTTTGTTCTTAAAAAATTACATCAACGTAAATTATTGTTATTCATAAAGATAACGAAAAGTCTATTCATTTACAAACGACTACAATCATTTACAAGCGAAAGTAAACGAAAGCAAGCGGTTAACAACCGAATAAACTTTTAAACCTACCTCATATTTGCACTGTCGAAACAAACAAGCCGTTTGACGATACAATAATTAATCCTGCCCTTGGGTGGAAGAAAACACAATACATTATGAATAATTTAAGAAACAAAGTACAATTGATTGGAAGATTGGGTCAAACTCCTGAAGTAAAAAAACTAGACTCTGGAAAGACAGTTGCAAATTTTAGCCTTGCCACAAGTGATAAATACAAAAACGCGAAAGGTGAATTAATAGAAAATACAGAATGGCATAACTTGGTTGCCTGGGGAAAAACGGCTGAAATAATAGAGAAATACGTGAAAAAAGGAAATGAGATTGCAATAGAAGGCAAACTAACCAATAGAAGTTGGGAAGACAAAGACGGAAATAAAAGATATGCTACGGAAGTTCTTGTAAATGAAATTTTATTGATGGGAGGTAAGCCTGACGGAAACAAAACAAAAAAAGAGGACAACTTGCCGTTTTAATAGTTAAACCAAATGAATACTTTAAGCCAAAGAGAAATAACTCTTTGGCTTTTTTTCTACATAATTATTTGTAATTTCAAATCAATGATGAAAAAACACTACATTGATCAATTATTGTTCTTCGTTATACTTTGCTCAATTTTAGCTTATTGGTGTTTGATTTTACAAAGTTTTGGTTTTGAATATACTGAAAGTGACCAAGCAATTATGTGGCAAGGTTTACAAGATTATTCTAATGGCAATTTTTATGAGCCAAGGTTTTATGGACAAGCATACAACTCATCGTTAGAGGCTTTTTGTGCGGTTCCCTTATATAAACTTGGTGTTTCTCCACATATTGCTTTGCCATTTATTACAAGTGTATTTACCTTATTGCCCTTTATTGGAATTTCAATTTATTCTTATTTGAAAAAGAATAAATTTATTGCATTAGTAATTTTATCTATTCCTCTATTAATGCCGATTGAATATGATATGATTACAACTTTGGGATGAAATATATGTTGTATTAAATCGTCCAACCGTTTAGCACAAACAAATAAGGAACTGTAAATCCTAGCACTGTTCCTGCAAGGACTTGTGCAGTTGTGTGTTTATGCAGGATTAATCGGCTTGTCCCTAAAAATCCTACACAAATTATTATACTAATTATTTCTTCGGGCTGGTTTACAAACGTAGCCTGTGTAATTCCAATAAACATTCCTGCCAGTGAACTAATTCCTTGTGCATGCAAGCTTATTTTCCATCTTGGAGTAATAAAAGCAGAGATAATTAAAGCAACACAACCTCCCAAATAACCAGCTAAAATAGTTTCACTAATTCCATCTGGTTTTCTAATAATATAATAAAAAGCGAAATAATAACTCAAAGTAACTATTATAGGAATAATTCTTTCCTCTTTTTTGGAAAGGTATAAATCCGATATCATCTTTGATTTATATAATACAAAAATTGAGATTAAAGGAAATACAATTGTTAGCAGTGCGCCAACAATAAGTAATGTATTCACAAAATCTTGATGGTATACAATAGAAAAGTAATCGTGGAATTTAAACACCAATAAAACACCAAAAAAAGGCATGATAAAAGGATTGAGTACTAAAGAAATTACTTTGGCTGTTTGCTTCAAATTATTAGAGTTCTTTTCTTAGTCTAGCAACTGGAATTCCTAATTGCTCTCTGTATTTTGCAATGGTTCTTCTTGCAATATTATACCCTTTGTCTTTTAGCATTTCGGCCAAAACACCATCTGTAAATGGTTTTTTCTTGCTTTCGTCTTCAATTATATTCTGAAGGATTTTTTTTACTTCTCTTGTCGATACATCTTCCCCAGAATCAGTAGAAAGCGACTCAGAAAAGAAAGATTTTAATAAAAATGTCCCAAATGGTGTTTGAATGTACTTGGAGTTTGTAACCCTCGAAACTGTAGAAATATCTAACTCTACTACATCTGCAATGTCCTTAAGAATCATTGGTCTTAGTTTGGTTTCGTCTCCTGTAAGAAAATATTCTCTTTGGTATTTAAGAATAGTGTCCATGGTGCTCATCATTGTGTGTTGCCTTTGTTTTATCGCATCAATAAACCACATAGCTGAGTCTAATTTTTGCTTTATAAACATCACTGCTTCCTTGTCTTGCTTTGTTTTTTTACTCTTGTCGTACGTTTGCAACATATTGGCATACGTGTGACTTACACTTAGCTGTGGAGCATTTCTAGAATTAAGAGTTAGGTTTAATTCTCCTTCTTCTTCCGTCAATATATAATCGGGAATTACATGCTGTGCCGGCATAGATGATTCTTTGATTGATCCTGCTGGCTTTGGGTTTAATTTTGTAATGATTTCAATAGCTGCTTTTAGCCTTTCCTCATCAAAATTTAGTTTTTCCAATATCTTGGAATAATGTTTTTTTGTAAATGCTTCAAATTGATTTTCTATCAAATTGATTGCATCCAATAGCCCTCCCGGCTCATCTTCGTGCTGGTTTTGTTTTCTTTCTAGCTGAATAAGCAGACACTCTTTTAAGTCTCTTGCTCCTATTCCTGCAGGGTCCAAATCTTGTACTTCGTACAATACTTCCAATATCTCTGCCTCTTCGGCCATGATATTGAACATAAATGCCAAGTCATCAGAAATATTAATCAATTCTCTTCTCAAATAACCCGATTCATCTAAATTTCCTATGATGTTTTGGGCAATTGTCAAATTTCTTTCGTCTTTCAATCTCAAAGAAATTTGAGTAGTTAACCTTTCTTGAAATGTTTTTCCTCCAGAAATCGGGATGTTATTTTCTTCTTCTGGGTCTGCATAATTATTTGATTTTGTAGAGTAGTGCGATTCACTATCTAGGTAATCACTTACGTCAAAATCATCTCGCGAGTCACTTAAATCCTCTTCGTGTTCATCATTCTTAAACTCGTCCTCTTCCTTTTGAATCCCCTCCTCTAAAGCAGGGTTCTCTTCTATCTCGTCTTTTATTCTTTGCTCCAGTTCAACCGTAGGTACTTGCAACAATTTCATTAGCTGAATTTGTTGTGGCGATAGCTTTTGTGAAAGCTTCTGTGATAAGTATTGTCTTAACATGCCTACTTTGTTTTTTAAATATAATAAAAGTTTACTCTGAATCTTTAGTTTATTCAACAGTAACCAAATAATTATTTTTCTTCCCTTTTTGTAATAAAATATATTTTCCTCCTATCAAATCCTCCTCAGTAAGCACACAAGTATCATTTACTTTGGCTTTGTTTACGCTAATCGAGTTTTGCTTCAATTCCCTTCTTGCTTCTCCGTTAGATGAAAGAAATTTTCCTTTCTCTACAAATGCAGATACAATATCTATACCATTTGCCAAATCTGCTTTACTAAAAGTAGCTTGTGGAACTCCTTCAAATATATCTTGAATCAAACTAGCAGACAAAGATTTTAAACCGTCTACAGCTTCTTGACCTTTTTTAAATAGTATTTCAGATGCTTTTACAGCATTTTCATACTCTTCTTCAGAGTGAACTCTGCAAGTAATATCTTTTCCTAAAGCTTTTTGTAAAACTCTTGAGCCTTTATCTTCATTATGCTTGATAATCAAAGCATCTATAGTTTCCTTATCAAAAAGAGTAAATATCTTGATGAAATTCTCCACATCTGCATCACTAGAATTTAACCAGTATTGGTAAAATTTATAAGGAGATGTTTTTTTAGGGTCCAACCAAATGTTTCCACCTTCTGACTTTCCAAATTTCGTTCCGTCAGCTTTTTTAATCAATGGAGCTGTCAATGCAAATGCTTCTCCTCTTGCTTTTCTTCGTATTAATTCAGTTCCTGTTACGATATTTCCCCATTGGTCACTTCCTCCCATTTGTATTTTGCAATTTTTATTTTCATACAAATACAGAAAATCAAACCCTTGAATTAATTGGTAGGTAAATTCAGTAAAAGACATTCCAGATTCTAGCCTAGATTTTACAGAGTCCTTACTCATCATATAACTAATAGTAATATGCTTTCCTGTATCACGAATAAAATCGAGTAAGTTAATATCCTTAAACCAATCGTAATTATTTACAATCTCCGCTGAATTATCTCCACAATCGAAATCAAGAAATTGTTCCAATTGTTTTTTTTGTGCTTCTAGATTGAAATTAATATCCTCTAAAGAAAGTAATTGTCTCTCTGCTGATTTTCCACTTGGATCACCTATCATTCCGGTTGCTCCACCAACTAATGCAATAGGCTTATGCCCTGATAATTGCAAAAATTTAAGTAGCATTACTGGAACAAGGTTTCCTATATGTAAAGAGTCAGCAGTTGGGTCGAACCCAACATAAGCAGAAGTTATTTCTTTGGTTAGTTGTTCTTCTGTTCCAGGCATGATATCGTGTATCATGCCTCTCCAAGTTAATTCTTTTATTAATTCCATTATTCAACCGTTTTTTTGGTTGGTTAAAATTAAGGATAAAAAAGTATTTCTAAAGGAATCTTGGAAATGAATTGCTAACTATTATTCTAAATAAAACAGTTTTTAATAAAAAAAACAAGATTAGAACTTTCCTGATAACATGTCGTTAATTTATTTTATAAATATTTGTTTTTTAACTATTTAAATGTGATTAGGGTTTAAAATCATGTCAGTAATACTTAATTGTTCCTTTTTATGAACATACTTTACCCTTTATACTTGTCATGATTAAACCATTAAAAAAACTAAATACGAATTATTATGAAAAAATTACTACTGTTTATTCCAATTATAATCTTTATGTCGTCTTGTACTATAACCAAAAGAGTACATAGGTCCGGCTATTATATTTCATCTAATAAAAATGTAAAAGCAACTAAAGAGAAAGAGGAATCAAAAGCGTTTATTGTAGATGTAAAAATTGATTCAACTACACTCGCGAGCAATAACAAAACGGAGAAAATAGAAGTCTTAATAAACAAGAAGTCCAATTCTTACCAATACGAAAAGGCTGAGATTAAAGTTGTAAAAACTCCTGTTTTGAAAGAAAAAACGAAGTCCTTTGAAAAAATCACAGCACATAAAATTTATAAAACTAATGTCGAACAAATAGAAACAAATAATAAAAATAAAGTCACAAACGGCTTTGGTTTAAAATCATTTATCTTTGGGCTTTTGGGACTTTTGTTTGGGATAGCAGTTTTATTTACAGCTTTAGCTCTGATACCAGTAGTTTTATTTGCATTTTTAGCTCTGATATTTGCAATTAAAGCTATGGCTCAACAAAAAAGGAACCCGAACAAATATAAGGACAAATGGATGTCAATTGTGGGACTTGTAATTGGAGCTGCAGTCATATTTTCACTTATTGCTATTATTATTATAGTTATTATAGCTCTAGCAAGTCTCTAACAACAGTAATATAGATATCAAATTAGGTCTATTATCGTTATAAAAACAAAACATTATAAAAAAATTACTCCTGTATATTCCTATTATAATCTTTATTTCTTCTTGTCCTTTCTTTTATTAGCTGAGAGGTCTGAGGTAATTTGGGTGTTAATATTGGCCATTGTGTTACTCACATTTACAATTGTTTCATTGGTAAAGTGTCTTTCTCTTCTGAAACCGTATCTATAATTGGAAATTCAATTCTATCTAAGGCTGGTCTTACTGAATCCAAATGCAACATATACTGTTTCAGCTTAGTTGAGTCCATTGGTTTTGGGTTGTCAAACTTTTGTTTTCTAGAATCTACTTGTTTCCCATCTTTCCAAAAACGGTAACATACATGATTTCCAGAAGATGACCCTGTGCTACCAACATACCCAATTATATCTCCTTGCTTTACGTATTTTCCAACTTTTATGCCTCCTGCAATCTTAGACATGTGCAAATATTGGGTAGAATATTGTTTGTTGTGTTTTACTTTTACAAAGTTTCCGTTTCCTCTTCCGTATCCAGCTCTTGAGATTGTTCCGTCTGCGGTAGTCCAAATTGGTGTTCCATAAGGTGCAGCATAATCGGTTCCTTTGTGAGGTTTTATTCTATAGCCGTATTGCCTAATTCTTCGCTTTAGATTATATCCCGAACTCATTCTTGAATACTTCAAAGGAGCTGATAAAAACAAACTTTTCATTCCTTGTCCTTTCTCATTAAAATAATTGGGAACAGAATTAGTTTCGTAACGGAATGCATAAAAGTCATTCTTGTTGTGATGAAACAAAATAGAAGTGACATTTCCTATTCCCACAGGTACTCCATCTACTGACTTTTCTTCGTAAATTATTTTTAATTTATCATCCGCTTGTAAGTGAAAGAAATCAATAGACCAAGAGAATATCTCGGCAATTCTATCTACCATTGGGAAACTAATTGTTTTGCTTTGTACAGCTCTGTTTATTGCATTAGATAAATTTCCTCCTTGTTTTATTCTTGTGCTTATTTCTTTGAGTGCTACCACTACTTTTTTCCTTTTGGCATGAACCATTACCGAGTCAGAAAAATCGAAAACGAAATACTCTACAGCATTCTTAACATAAATCGCATAATCCAAATTATGAATGGTATCGTTATCTTTTCTGCAAAGCATAAAGTATTGATTCCCTTTAGAAATGTAATTTAGATTAAGGCTGTCTTTGGCAATGTTGTAAGCTTCATTTATTTCGGCTTGTGTTACATCATATTTGGCAAAAAGGTGGCTCAATGTCCAGTCTTTTTCCACTTTCCCTTCGTGAATGTCATAGTGATCAAAATCAAACCCATATTGAATATTGGGTGTAAGGGTATCGACAAGCTCTACCACTTCTTGGTTTCTTGGTGGACTGCAACTTCCTCCTCCTTCACAAGAAGTTTGACACAGAATTATTAATGCAAATAGGGTAACTATAACAAGGGTTCTCTTCATTTATCTATCTCTTCTTTTATTGCTTATTTTATTGTTTTGTAAGCTTCCAGCCCACATTTCAAGAACTCCGCATAAAAGGGTGCTCCTCCTCCTTTTTTGATGTCAGCATAACTGATAGGATTATTTAATAATTCTCCCTCTTCTGATAATAAAATATAACGAGGCTGTGCATTATTCTTAAAAACTAACGTTTCAAATGTGAACCATTTATCTCCAATTGTTTTAATCGGCTTTTTCTTCACTTTTCCATTGTCGTAAGTAATATCTACTTCTCCTTGTTCTTTAATTGGTAATTCTTCTTTTGCATCCACATACAAAGAGACTAAGATATATTCTTCCGATATTAATTTCATTACTTCTTTGTCTGGCCAGATGTTTTCTTCGACTTCTCTACAATTTACACAAGCCCATCCTGTAAAGTCAACCAGCATTGGTTTTCCTTGTTCTTCTGCTGCTTTTCTTCCTTCTTCGTAATCTTTATAAGCATGGAACATTTCTCCTCCACAGTAACTATAGTGCATTGGTGGTGGAAATCCACTTACTAATCTTCTATTAGAATTTTCTCCGCAAGTTAATCCTGGTATTAAATAAATAACAAAAGCTAGAATCATTATAGCAAACGCAATTCGTGGAAACTTAAGCTTTAATTTACCTTTACTGTCGTGAGGAAATTTAATTAATCCGAATAAATAAGCTACTAATCCTAATCCTATAATAATCCACAAAGCGAAGAACACTTCTCTTTTGATTAATCCCCATTGCATTACTAAATCGGCATTGGATAGGAATTTTATTGCTAGTGCTAATTCTAAAAATCCAAGAACTACCTTCACAGAATTCAACCAACCTCCAGATTGAGGCATCTTTTTCATTAAGCTTGGAAAAGCAGCAAAAAGTGCAAAAGGTAAGCCCAATGCTATTCCAAATCCTGCTAAAGCAACAGTAAGTGGTAATGGTCCATCAGACAAAACTCCCGCCAAAACAGATCCGATTATTGGCCCTGTACAAGAAAAAGAGACTAAAGCTAAAGTTAATGCCATTAATGCAATTCCTACGACTCCCCCTACATTAGATGCTGAATCTACTTTATTACTCCACTTACTTGGAAGTGTGAGTTCATAATAACCCAAAAAGGAAAAAGCAAAAAACACAAATACAGCAAAAAACACCAAATTTAAAATCGGGCTTGTTGCTATTCCATTAAGAATTTGTGGGTCGGCATTGGTAAACCAAAAAGGTAAACTAAGCGAAACATAGATTAAAAAAATAAAGAATCCATACAGAGCAGCTTTCCCAAATCCACCTTTAGCATCTTGACCTCCTTTAGTGAAAAAACTAACGGTAAGCGGTATCATTGGGTACACGCATGGTGTTATGAGGGCAATAAGTCCTCCTCCAATTCCCATTAAAAAAAGGAGCCAAAGCCCTTTTTTCTCTTTAGAATTAGTACTTTCTCCTCCACAATCTGCAACTGGATTGTCTAAATCAAAATTATCCATTGGAGGCAAAATGTTCAGTGCTTCTGAATTATCATAAGAAGAACTTTCTTCTTTTACAATCTCCCCAGTTTCTGTATCAATAGTAAAAGCTTCTGTAGTTGGAGGCAAACAGTGACTATTGTCACACACCATGTAAGTGATGTCTGCAACTGCAGTTTTACTACCTGGCTTTACTTCAAATTGTTGAGTAAATATTACTTCTTTTTCATAAAATCTGCTGTCTGCATCATTTACTTTTTCGTATTCTTCGTGCAGTTCTCCTTGCTCAGAAATTCCTCCCTTAAGACTTCCTGCCCCTTCTTCAATGTAAAACTCAGTTCCAATTACGTACTCACTTTCTTGCTTATTTGCATAAATATGCCAATTTTCGTCCAAAATTGCTTTGGCAGAAACCTCAAATAAATTATCTCCTATTTTTTTTGAAGTAAACTCCCATTGAACTGGATCTTCCAATCCTTGGCTTTTTTTTTCTCCCGAGTTTTCTTCTCCACTCAAAACCATTGTTGTTGATAGTTCACTTTCGTTAGATTCTACCTCAACTTCATTTAGGTTTACTCTGCTTTGGTTATTTAAAGTAAAAGTAAAATTTTCATCAGAAGGTGGTAAACACATGGATTCATTACAAACCATAGAATATACAATGCCTGCTACATCAAACTTGTTTTCTGTTTTTAACTTTATTTTTTGCTTGAAAATTACTTCCTTTTTGAAAAAGGTAAGGTTCATTTCAAAATTAGGGTCGTATTCTTTGTAAGTTTTAGATTCCGTGACTTTCCCAACTAATTCATAGTTGTCGCTTTCCTTAAAGGTTACTTCCGTTGCAACTGGTCCATCATCACTTTCTAGCACTTGTGAATACACATGCCATCCTTCATCTATCGTGCCTTTTATTATTAAAGTTACTTCTTCCCCGTCTTGAATAACCTCTGAACTCCAGTCTACTGGGTCATGTAATTGTGAAAATCCCACGAAGGCAAATAAAGTAAACAGCAGTGATGCAACTATGTTTTTCATATTAAATCTATTTTTTTATAGCAGTAAAGTTAACTTTTTTTGAGGTTTTTTTAAATCCAAATTCAAAAATCTATTCAACTTCGAATCCTACTTTGTCTTTCTTTTCTTCTTTTCCTTTCAATTTCTCCAGCCATTTTTGTCTTTTTGTCTTTTCTTCTGGCTTTTTATCTTCCTTTTTTTGGTCTTCTTTCTTACTTTCCTCCTCTTCTTTTTCTTCTCCCCAGTTTACTTCAAACTTTGGCTTTGCCTTCTCTTTTGGTTTGGTAGTTGTCACAGAAGTATCTTTCTTAAACAAACCAAACTCATCCTTCAAGATGTTCTTTACGTTATTTTTCTCTTCGGCTCTTTGTTGTTGGTTATGGTCTTTTCTAGCACTCTTATCTAATTTGAAAATCGGTTTGTCAATCGTTCCTTGCATCAACAAAAACAACCTCACTCCTGTTCCGTCATCCACAATATATCCATGTTCTGTATCTTTTTTCTTGGTAAGAATGTCAGTTAATCTAAGGTTCAGTCCATAGTTTATTTCATCCTCAAAAGTTTGAGTCCCATACAAACCAATATCCATTGCTGATGTTTTTACAAACATATTTGGGATCGTGATTTTTCTGTCTTTTATAATAACTGTATTTGTGAATTCTGAGAAATGAACCGTTTTAAGATTTTCTGACAATTCTTCCACTTTTACTATACTTCTAGAAATTACATTCGACTTTAAGTATTCGCCAATTTCATCAAACAATTCAAGGTTTTTCAAGATTCCTTTCGAAATAGAAAACTCTGTGTTGGCATCCAATGTATTTAAGTCTAGTTTTAAATGTTTAGACATTTTGGCTTTCAAAGAAATGAAAGCATTTGCTCTTCCGCTCAAGTGCTCGTGACGCAAAGTAGATTGTCCAAAATTATTGAATTTTTCAAGAAAATCATTTATAAGTACCTGTCCACAAATGATTTTTGAAGTTAAATCAAACTGCTCATCTTTCTTAACCAGTTCTCCTTCTAGAGAATAAGAACCTCCATTCCCTTCAAATTTCAGGTTAGTGGTTTTTACCCTATTGTTGGCAACAAATAATGTCCCTGATAAATTTGAAAGATCGTGTTTTTGGTAAATTAATCTTGTAATGTTTGTTCTTAATGTTGCATTTATATTCTTTGGTAATTTTACCCCAGTCGTATCCTTTCCACTTTCTATGGAGGTTTTGTTATTTCCCAATAATTTATCCAACTCCAATAATTTCGACTGTAAGTAAACATTCGCTTTTAACTCTTCGTTATTGAATAAATAAGGAATAAAATTGCTAAACTGAGAGCTCAATAAGAAATCTGAATTCCCATAATTTCCAGTGAATTTTGCATCAGAGTTAAATCGGTTAAATGTTACATCACCAACAAAATTATCAAATGAATTCTCTGCATGCTTTAACTTCATAGAAGCATTAATAAGCTTGGCAGTCCCTGTAAATTCCGTTACTCTTAATGTATTATTAGCTTGTTTTGTCCCTCTAAACTGGTTATTTAATGAGATTGTACCTCTCACACTTTCTACGCTTTCTATGTTTAAAAATTCTACTAGTTTTTTTAAGTCAAAATCTCCTTTTAAGTTTGAAACAATCGTTTGACTGTTTTGTCCAATTATCTTTCCGTTCAATGTAAACTCACCGCCACTTAAGTTTCCAGAACCTGTTACAAGCTCTATTCTTTGTTTATTGGTGCTTGAAGAATAGTTTCCTTCTAGTTTTAAATTGGTAAGTTGAACGCCAGATTTTTGTTCAGTAATCGTACCGCCTGCCACACTAAAATCAGCAGTAATAGTTGGGCTTTTTTGGTTCTTTTTTGATGTTATTTCTATGGTTCCATTTACCTTTCCTTTGGTCGCATAATCCTTTAATTCTTGAGCCACTTCATTGGGCATTAGTGAAAACACATCCGATATTTCTACGTTCGAAGCAACGGCTTTTATTACAGAGCTTTTTTTCTTTAAGTAAAAATCACAATTTACGTCCATCTCCATTTCCTCAACAGTTATGGACCCTTTGTTTAGTGAAATTAAATCGGAAGAAAACACCCCTTTTTCTATTGCTAGTTTACTGTTTTTATCTTTAAAATAAATCGTGCTGTCCTTACTCACCACATTTATATAATGATCAGAATTTATTGAGATTTCTGAAGAATCGTTAGAGAAGTCTCCAGTAAAAATTGTTTTGTTTAATGCAACATCAGCTTTTATTTTAGTCCTTTTGTTGAAGTATTTTAATTCGACATTATTAAAGTTAACTTCACTCAGTTTAAATCTTATATTCGATTCTGTGGTATCTTTTTTTTCGCTTTCTTTCCAAAAAATATAGTTTTCATCTCCATTTTCTTGTACAGTCAGATTAACAACAGCATCATCCAAATTCACTTCATCCACAGCATAGTCACCTAAAAATAATGAACCTAACCTAAATTTTAAAGAAAAGTTTTGGGCAAAAAGAATCGTGTCTTTTTTGTTTTCTTCTTCTATCAATAGGTCTTTAAAATTAAGACTTGCCTTTGGAAATTTTTTGAAAAATGAAAACGAAACATTATCTTCGTCTATTTTAAGTTTGGCTTTTAGGTGGTCATTTATTTCAGCTATGGCGTATTGTTTTATCTCTTTTTCGTAAAGATTAGCCAATAAAAAAGCAGCAATTATTAAGACTAAAAAAAAAGCTCCAAGAAGGAGTGCTGTTTTTTTAAACTTTTTAAACTTAGATTTCTTTTGTATTTCTTCCATTACGAGATTGGGGATAACGAATTGCCGTGTATCACAAACGCAAATTTAACGGAATAATTGCTTGAATATTTAACTTAAAAAATCAAGATATTAAGGGTTTTGTCAACAACAGAATTTGTTTACTCTTCCTCTTCTCTTAATTGTTGGAGAATTTGAAGCGCCTTTTCAAAATCCTCGTCACTTACTTGTAACCTCACACTGGGTTGAAAACCATCGGGCATTATTGTGAATGAATTTTCATTTTGGATGAAAGATTCTACTCCTTCCAAATCCAAAGCGGCTTTGTCGAGGTAAGATTCGTGTAAATGGTAATATTCGCCTACTGTTTTCATACTTATTAAATTACATGAATCCTAAATCAAGTTGAGCTTCTTCACTCATCATATCTTTTGTCCAAGTTGGGTCAAATACTATTGTAACCTTAGCTGATTTTACTTGCTCAATTCCAGCAATTTTCTCCTCTACCTCAACAGGTAAAGTTTCTGCAACAGGACAAGAAGGAGACGTTAAGGTCATGTCTACATCTACATGAAAATCCTTATCTATACGAACGTCATAAATTAATCCTAGTTCGTAGATGTCTACAGGAATTTCTGGATCAAAAATCGTTTTGATGGTAGCAATAATTATGTCTTCTAATTTTTTCTTTTTCATTCTACTAGTTTATGAGGCTTGCATAAGTAAAGCATATACTTTCATTTGTTTAATCATACTCACCAATCCATTGGAACGAGTAGGTGACAAATGTTCTTTTAAACCTATTTCATCAATAAATGCAAGTTTTGCACCCACTATTTCTTTTGCATCTTGGTTGTTCAATACTCTCACAAGTAAAGCAATTATTCCTTTCGTAATGATGGCATCACTATCTGCTGTGTACGAAATTTCTCCATCCTTAACTTCAGCATTAAGCCAAACTCTGGATTGACAGCCTTTTATAAGGTTTACTTCCAGCTTGTGCTCTTGGTCAATTATAGGTAAATCTTTTCCAAGCTCAATAATGTGCTCGTACTTCTCCATCCAGTCATCAAACATGGAAAACTCCTCTATAATTTCATTTTCTATTTCAGAAATTGTCATTCCTTATTTATTTTGATTCAAAATTACTCAAATTTGAATACTATTGCAACGTTATGAAAGAATAAAGAGCTTTTAGGATGAAATAAGTTCCTGTTTAAAGAAGTCGCTTTAACTAAAAACAAAATTATTCAAATTCACTTCCCTGTATTTCGTAAAAAATATTTCAATCAACCTTATTAACCAAAAACTAATCGGTTAAAACTGGAATAATAAAAATTATTTTAAATTTTGTTATGCAAGCATAACAAAATTTTATTATATTTGGGTAGAAAATAATAAATGAAGCCAGAAGAAACCATAGATTTTAACATTAGAAGTACTTGGCACAAGATTTCTAGAATGTATAATATACAGGCTGCAGAGCATGGTGTTAGTATGGCTACGGGCATGGTTTTACTTAATATAGATTTGAAAGAAGGGACACCCTCTACTAGTCTTGGCCCTAAAATGGGAATGGAATCAAGAAGTTTGACAAGAACCTTAAAAAACTTGGAAGACGAAAAGGTAATTTATCGTCAGGCGGATAAAAACGACAAGAGAATGGTACGAATTTTCCTAACTGAACTAGGTATAGAGAAAAGAAACCTTTCAAAAGAAAAAGTAATAAAATTTAATACTCATTTAATGAATAACATAAAAAAGAAAGACCTGGCTGTCTTCTTTAAGGTGATGGGAGGAATAAATGAGCTAATAGACGAAAATAATATTTTTTAAAGCATTTAAATAAATTAAGGTAAACAACTGTCATTAATTAATTTAAGTGGTAACCTTTTAACTAATTAACAATTATACAGGAATGAAAAGAAACATTAAAAAAGTAGCGGTAATTGGGTCCGGTGTAATGGGGTCGAGAATTGCTTGTCATTTTGCCAATGTAGGATTGGATGTTTTGTTATTGGACATTGTTCCAAACGAAGCAAAAGAATCGAAAGACAAAAGAGCGCGTAATAAAATTGTAAATGACGCTTTGACTTCGTCATTGAAATCAAACCCATCCCCAATCTACAGTAAAAGTTACGCAAGTAGAATTACTACGGGAAACCTAGAAGATAATATTCATTTAATCTCGAAAGTAGATTGGATTATAGAGGTTGTAGTAGAAAGGCTAGACATAAAGCAAATTGTGTTTGCCAATATAGAAAAACACAGAAAGCCAGGAACAATTATTTCTTCAAACACATCAGGAATTCCTATTCACATGATGCTTGAAGGGAGAAGTGACGATTTTCAAAAACACTTTTTAGGAACTCACTTTTTTAACCCTCCTCGCTATTTAAAACTATTTGAAATAATCCCTACTCCAAAGACCGCCACAGCTGTGGTTGATTTCTTAATGGAATATGGTGCGAAAATTCTAGGAAAAACTACGGTTCTTGCCAAAGATACTCCTGCATTTATTGCAAACAGAGTTGGTGTGTTTTCTATCCAAGCATTATTTCACACGGTAGAAGAGATGGGGCTTACGGTAGGAGAAGTTGATAAACTAACTGGTCCTGTAATGGGAAGGCCAAAGTCGGCAACATTCCGTACTTGTGATGTAGTGGGACTAGACACTTTAGTTCACGTAGCAAATGGGGTGAGAGACAATTGCCCAAATGATGAAAGAAAGGAGTTGTTTGAAATTCCTAGTTATGTTTCCAAAATGTTGGAAAACGGATGGCTTGGAAGTAAATCGAAACAAGGATTTTATAAAAAAGTTAAAAATGCAGAAGGGAAAAGCGAAATTCTTGAACTAAATCTTAAGACATTAGAATACCAAACAAAAACAAGAGGTAATTTTCCAACTCTTGAAATGACAAAGTCTGTCGATAATTTGAAAGACAGAACAAAAATGTTGTACAATGGAATGGACAAGGCGGGTGAATTTTACAAAAAATCATTCAATGGAGTATTCCAATATGTATCAAACAGAATCCCAGAAATATCAGATGAATTATACCGAATTGATCATGGTTTAAAAGCTGGATTTGGCTGGGAGCTTGGTCCTTTTGAATCATGGGATGCTATAGGAGTAAAAGCTGCTATTAAGCACATGGAAAAAGCAGACATGAAACCTGCACAATGGGTTTATGATATGATGGAGGCAGGAAACGAAACTTTCTATAAATTAGAAAATGGAACTCAATTATATTATGACATTCCATCTAAATCTTACAAAGTAATTCCTGGAACTGAAAACTTAATCTCTTTAGAAAATTTAAGAGAATCGAAAACAGTATGGAAAAATGCTGGAGTTCATATTATTGATTTAGGGGATGGAGTTTTAAATGTAGAATTCCATACAAAAATGAATACAATTGGTAGTGAAATACTACAAGGATTGAACAAAGCAATTGATTTGGCAGAAACAGATCCTCAATGGAAAGGAATTGTGATTGCAAATGAAGGTGCAAACTTCTCGGCTGGTGCCAATGTAGGAATGATATTTATGATGGCGATTGAGCAAGATTGGGATGAACTGAATTTTGCAATTAAAGCTTTTCAAAATACAATGATGCGATTGCGTTATTCTTCTATCCCAGTAGTTGCTGCTCCTCACGGAATGGCACTTGGTGGTGGGTGCGAAATTTGCTTGCATGCAGATAAAGTAATTGCTAATGCCGAAACTTACATGGGATTGGTGGAGTTTGGAGTAGGGTTAATACCGGGTGGAGGTGGAACTAAAGAATTTGTTGTCAGATTAAATGACGAATTAAAAGACGGAGACATCAGAACAAATCAATTAAGAAATAGGTTCTTGACAATAGGTCAAGCCAAAGTCTCTACTTCAGGACAAGAAGCGTTTGAATTAGGTTATTTGAGAGAAGGACAAGACGAAGTAATTGTGAGTAGAGCGCACCAAATTGGTTATGCAAAACAACAAGTAATCTTAATGGAAGCAAAAGGTTACGTAGAAAAACCACAAAGAACCGACATTGAAGTATTAGGAAACGAAGGGATAGGAATTGTATATGTTGGAGCTCATTCTATGAGGTCTGGAAATTACATTTCTGACCACGATCAGTTGATTTCCGAAAAACTTGGAACCGTATTATGCGGAGGTGAACTGTCGAAAAGAACAAAAGTTTCTGAGCAATATTTATTGGATTTAGAAAGAAAAACATTCTTGGAGTTATGTCAACAACCGAAAACTTTGAAAAGGATTGAAAGCATATTAAAAACCGGAAAAGTTCTTCGTAACTAATCTTATTCAATAACTAATTAAAAAAATTAAAATGAAAGATTCATATATAGTAGCAGGTTTCAGAACAGCAGTAGGAAAAGCACCAAGAGGAATGTTTAATTTCTACAGAGCAGATGATTTATCAGCAGATGTAATTAAGCATTTGATGAAAAATGTGCCTAATGTTGCAGCTGATCAAATTGATGATGTAATTGTAGGAAATGCAACACCAGAAGCTGAGCAAGGACTAAACATTGGTAGAATGGTTTCACTAATGGGGTTAGATTCTGAAAAAGTACCAGGGATGACAGTAAACAGATATTGTTCTTCTGGATTAGAGACAATTGCGATTGCATCAGCAAAAATCAATAGCGGAATGGCTGATTGTATCATTGCAGGTGGAGTAGAAACTATGTCGCCAATTCCTTTTGGAGGTTGGAGGTTGGTTCCTAATGCTAGTGTTTCTAAAAAAAGTCAAGAATGGTATTGGGGAATGGGATTAACTGCAGAAGCAGTTGCCAACCAATATGGAGTAACAAGAGAAATGCAAGATGAATTTGCAGTAAACTCTCACGCCAAAGCAGAAAAAGCAATTGATAGCGGAAGATTTAAAGGCGATATCGTTCCCATTTTTGTGGATGAGACGTATTTGGATGAAAACGAGAAACAGCAGACTAGACAAATAATTTGTGATACAGATGAAGGAGTAAGAAGAGGAACAAATAAAGAGGGTTTAGCAAGGTTGCGTCCGGTATTTGATTCGAGAGGAAGTGTA
>CAJJDF010000072.1 GCA_905182785.1 uncultured Flavobacteriales bacterium | reverse complement strand
CTTGCGGTAAATACCCTATAGAAACACCTTTTTGCATAGAAACATTTCCGCCAGAAGCTGGCTGTGTCCCCATTATAACTTTGAGCATGGTAGACTTCCCAGCTCCATTTTTACCCACAAGTCCGATACGGTCTTTTTTGTCGATCATGTACGAAACATTATCAAAAAGATCCTTACCCCCTAAAAATACCGATAAATTATTTACTGAAACCATGGCGCAAAGGTAGTTATTTTGGCAAGAAAGTTCAATAAAATAGAAAAGAGGATAAATAAAAATGATTTTAGTATAAATCTCATTGAACGATTTTTGAAAATAAGTGTACAGAGAGGAAACAAAAACTTCTAAAATGAAAAAGTCAATACTTTTAATCACCTTGCTTTACAGCTTCTATTCTTGTGCACAAACTAAAAAAATATTCCATAAAAGTCACAGTGGAAAATCATCTATACTCTTTATGGATGCGAAAAATAATTTTGGACCAGGGATGGCTCGAGTTCGATATAGAACGCCAATTTCACCCATAAAGCTAAATTATGCAGTTACTCAAAACAATGAATACCCTTTAGTAAAATTGGATACTGTAAAAAAGACAATGCGATTTTTTGATTTAAAGGATTCTCTTTTGGGTTGCGATAGAAACTATAAAGAATACATTACACATGGAGATATTATTTTTGATATAATCACCAATGAATTTTATGTATACCAGACGTATTTTAAAACAGAACAAAATCCTAATTATATTAAGACTGAACATTTTTTACCTATATCAGATTCGATACCGGTTTGGGAAAACAGGACAAATACTATTCGCACTAGAAGACATTTTATTAGAGATGGGAATAACCACAGAATATTAATGGCCTACCCTCAATTGAATAATAGATTAACTTATATGCTCCAATATTGTGCTCCAGAAACATTACAAGATGCTCAGCCGATATTAATAGATAAGGACCTCAAAAAAACAGATGAGAAGTTATTGAAAGAGGAAAAAAGAAGAGTGAGAAAATTAGAAAAAAAGGAAATAAAATCTAAACAAAAAGAAGAAGGTAATACCGTGCTAATTTCGCCTAATTTTCCTCTCAATAAATCTAATTATTTATTGAGATGGCTTTCACTTATTTTACTCGTTTTTTCTTTGTTTATTTTTGTAGGAGTTCAAAGAATTGTAAAAGATGAATTAAGCCAAAATAAACAGTAACATGAAGAGACTCTTTTGGAATATAGGATTTGTATTTACTGTACTATTCATTCTCACTTTTGAGTTTGATTATTCAATTCTACCTTCTATTTATGAATGGATAAATCCCTTTTTCGAATTATTTGTTTCTGCTACTGGCTTTCTGTTTTTTGGATTAGAAAAAGGATTTTCTCCAGTTATTTCTTCCGATTCTATAGGGTTGTATGTGCACGTTTTTAACTTATTTTTAATAGCTATTGGGATAGTTTCAACATTAGAAATAGCTACAAGACAAAATGAAGTAAATTTACGACTATATCTTTTAATTTTATTGACATTTTATTTATCTCTACAACTGTTAATTTACGGCTTTGACAAAGTGTTTAAAGCTCAATTTTTCCTGCCTGAGTCCAATACTTTGTTTACACCTTTGAAAGACATTTCTAAAGATTTATTGTATTGGAGTACAATAGGAGTTTCTAGAGGTTATTCTTTGTTTTTGGGAATGGCAGAAGTAATAGCTGGACTGTTTCTTCTGTTTAGAAAAACAAGGTTATTAGGAATCATTTTTGGTGTCGGAATTATGATTAATGTAGTAGCTGTTAATTTTGGTTTTGATATTTCTGTAAAAGTTTATAGTTTGTTTTTATTGTCAGGGTTTGTTGTTTTGGCAAGTCCATATTTTCGGTTTTTAAGCCAAGTATTTATACAACAAAAACCGGCAATATTCCCTTTAGAAAAAGAGAGTTTTTTTGCTATAAAATCAACCTTAAAAAAAGGATTAAAATGGGCTTTAATTTTACTTTTTCTTGCCGAAGGTTTATTTCCTTTTTTAGCAACTAATAATTTTAATGACGATACTTTTCCAAGACCAAAATTTCATGGAGCTTATGAGATAATAAACTCAGAATCTGACTTAGAAAATGTGTTTGTACACAGGCAAGGATATTTAATTTTTAAGAACAAGAAAGATGAATTTCAAGATTTTCAATTGGAAGTAGACTCTATACACAAGCTGTTTTTAGTTTTTGATTATGAAAATAAAGTTCATTCGATATTGAAATATCAAGAACGAGAAAACCAGTTAATTTCGATTTCGGGAGAAATAAATGAACAGAAGATAAATTATAATTTAAGAAAAATTGTTCTTGAAAATTCGGCATTGTTAAAGTCCAATTTTTATTGGACTACAGAATAAATTTATGGAAAGTATAAAAAAGCACATCTATAAATAAAAACGAACAATATGAAATTATCTATCCCAAAACCGTGTCACGAAAATTGGAATGAAATGACTGTTACACAAAAAGGAAAATTTTGCGGCAGCTGCCAAATCGAGGTAACAGATTTTAGCAAAATGACTAAAATTGAGATTAAAGAATTTTTCATTAATAATGCAACAAACAACACTTGTGGAAGATTTGAAGCGAGACAAATAGCGGAGTTTAACAGACCAGAAGTTAAGACCAGAAAGCGAAACTCAAAACCTTGGTGGATTGCTGCAGCTACTATTCTACTGTTTGCTAAGCAAGGATTTGCTCAAGGGAAACCGATTAAGGATTCAGTACCTTTTTCACAGGTTAAAACAGGAACTTTACAGGGAAACCCAATTGAAAAAACATGGGGGGTTGAAATTAAAAAAGAGAGCTTAATTACGGTTTCTGGGCAGGTTTTAAGTGAAGAAGGCGAACCTCTATTTGGAGCTTTAATAAGAATAAAAGCGACAAGGATAGGATGTCAAGCTGATTTTGATGGTAAATTTAAATTAGTTGTACCTCCCGAACATCAAGACTCCTTATTGTTGGAAGTTATGTTTCTTGGTTATGAAAAGCTGCAATACCTTGTGGCAATAAATTCAAAATCTAAAAATGTTGGAGTCATAAGGTTTAAGGAGTCGCAAGTTCATCTTCTAGGGGAATATGTTATTGTCGAAGATGAAGAGCCAACCCAAGCTAGATTATTCAGGAGGCTTAGATTAAATCGTAGAAATAAAGGATTATCAATTAAATAGATTCTAAACTTTCACTATTCCCAAAAGCGTAGTATCTTTACGCAAAACATAAGAAACTTGGAAAATCCTAAAAAATATACAGTTACAGCAGCTTTACCTTATGCAAATGGACCTCTTCATTTGGGGCATTTAGCTGGAGCTTATTTACCTTCAGATATTTATGTGAGATATTTGAAACTGAACCACAGAGATGTGGTTTTTGTATGTGGATCGGATGAGCATGGTGCAGCCATTACTTTGAGAGCAAAAAAAGAAGGAGTTTCTCCCCAAGAAATTGTGGACAAATACCACGAATTAAATAAAAAAGCATTTACAGATTTCGGAATAGATTTTTCAATTTATCACAGGACTTCAGCTCAAGACCACCAAAAAATGGCGCAAGAGTTTTTTCTAGAATTAAACGAGAAAGATACGTTTACAAAAAAAACTACCGAGCAATATTATGACGAGGAAAACAATCAGTTTTTAGCCGACAGATATATCTCAGGAGAATGTCCTAAATGTCAAAATCCAAATGCTTATGGAGATCAGTGTGAAAAATGCGGATCAGATTTAAGTCCTTTGGATTTGATAAATCCAAAATCTACGATAAGTGGAAATAAACCTATTTTAAAAGAAACATCTCATTGGTTTTTACCCATGGAACGTCACGAAGAATGGTTAACTTCTTGGATTCAAGAAGGGAAAATTCATGGGAAACAACTTCATAACCCCAAAGAGTGGAAAAACCAAGTAACCGGGCAAGTAATGAGCTGGATAAACTCGGGGCTAAAGCCTAGAGCAATGACACGTGACTTGAATTGGGGAGTCAAAGTGCCATTAGAAGGTGCTGACGGGAAAGTATTGTACGTATGGTTAGATGCACCAATTGGATATATTTCTGCAACAAAAAAATGGGCAGAAGAAAACGGAAAAAACTGGGAAGATTACTGGAAAGTAAATCAAGAAACAGGAGAGGCAGACACTAAATTGGTTCATTTCATAGGGAAAGATAACATTGTGTTTCACGCAATTATATTTCCAATTTTATTGAAACAACACGGAGATTATGTGTTGCCAGATAATGTACCTGCCAATGAATTTTTGAATCTGGAAGGAGATAAATTATCTACTTCAAGAAACTGGGCAGTTTGGCTGCATGAATACTTAGAAGAATTTCCTGATAAAGTAGATGAATTGAGGTATGTCTTAACTTCTATTATGCCAGAGAACAAAGATTCGGAATTTACTTGGAAAGATTTTCAAGATAGAGTGAATAATGAATTGGTGGCAATCTTCGGAAATTTTGTAAATAGAGTAGTAGTACTTACCAACAAATATTACGAAGGAGTTGTTCCAACTGCTGGAGAATTATCTGCAGAAGATAAAGTCATGTTAGAGGAAGTGAAATCAATTTCGGATAAAATAGGAAAAAGTGTAGAGCAATATAGGTTTAGAGAAGCTATGGGCGAAGCAATGAACATTGCTCGTGCAGGGAATAAATACTTGGCAGATGCTGAACCTTGGAAACTGATAAAAACAGATCCAGAGAGAGTAAAAACAATCATGAAAATTGCTTTACAAATTTCTGCAAATCTATCGATCGCATTTGCACCATTTATGCCTAAAAAGGCAAAGCAATTGCAAGTGATGTTAGGAATAGAAAAGGAACTAGACTGGAATGATTTGGGAAGTTTTTCTTTGTTACAAGAAAACGAAAAAATAAACAAAGCCGAGTTGTTATTTAATAAAATAGAAGATGAGTTGGTAACATCTCAGTTGGCAAAATTGGAGAAAAGCAAATTGGATAATATACTGGAAACTCCAATAAAAGAAGAAATTACATTCGAAGATTTTACAAAACTAGACATTAGAACAGGTGTAATTTTGGAAGCTGAGAAAGTAAAGAAAACCAAAAAACTACTTCGCTTAAAAGTAGACATGGGAAACGAAAGTAGAACCATTGTTTCTGGGATTGCAGAAAGCTACGCCCCAGAAGAAGTGATTGGAAAACAAGTAAGTGTATTGGTGAATTTGGCACCAAGAGCAATAAAAGGGATAGAATCTCAAGGGATGATTTTGATGGCAGAAAATAACGAAGGAAAGTTGTCATTTGTTAACCCATCCGAAGATTATATTAATGCTGGAGACGGGGTGAGTTAATTTTTTTATTCAATTAGGAGGGTTGTTTTTTCAATAGATTAATTAAAAATAGAGCTGTATTTTCTTTATAGAAATGACTGCTTTAACCTTCCTTAATTATTGCCTTAATGAGGTAAACAAGAATGTTTATTTATTTATTTATCCATCAAACTACAATCTATATTGGGGAAATCACGCATTAGGCTTGATTTTTAACCCATTTTACTCTTTATTTTTTATAAAGTAATTGTATATTCGCGTCTTAAATTTTAAATAAAATATAATAGAAATGGCAGCAATTGGAGAAATAAGAAAAAGATCTTGGCTATTAGTTGTAGTAATTGTGATTGGAATGTTAGCTTTTATCCTTGGGGATATGTTAACAGGAAGTGGAGGTTCTACTGAGCAAACACCAGTAGCTTCAGTTAATGGAGTAGAGATTAACAGTTTTGAATACCAAGAAATGGTAGACAAAGAATTTGAAAAATCTAACAGAGCATACCAAGCTTTATACAAGCAACCTGCTCCGGCTTCAATGAAGCAACAACTGACAGAAAACTTTATGAGTCAGTATTTGAATCAACAAATGTTTGAAGGAGAATACAATAAAATTGGACTAAAGGTTACAAAGGACCAGTTTAATGATTTGATTCAAGGAAATAAAGTAGACGGAAAAATTTATGAGCAATTTGGTTTGTTTGTAGGTCCAGATAGAAAATTTAATGAAGATACAATGAAGAAATACCTTCCTGTATATTCTCAAGACCCTGGATTTCAATATGTACTTAGTGATGTGGTAGGAGACCAAGCAGAAAGAACAAAGCTTCAGGAAAAATATTTTTCTATGATGAGTAAAGGAATGTATACTACATCCTACGAAGCAAAGAAAGATTTTGAAGCGAACAGTAATGCAGTAACTTTTGATTACGTTTACTCTACTTTTTCTTCAGTTTCTGACGATAAGGTTTCAGTATCGGAGTCTGACTTTAAAGCTTATTACCAAAAACACAAAAACGAAAAGAAATACGACCAAGAAGATAAAGTATCTTTTCAGTATGTTCAGTTTCCTATCGTTCCTTCTGAGAATGATTTAGAAATTGCAAGTGATTACTTGAAAACAAGAATAGATTTATTTTCAAAAGCAGAAAACGATTCTACATTTGTAATTCAAAATAGTGATTCTAAAAATTTAGATTTTTCTGTAGCTGAGTTTCCCGCAGGAATGGATTCTATCGTGCAAAAAGCACAAGTAGGAGAAGTATTTGGGCCTTACAGAGATGGTGAATTTTTCAAAATAGCTAAAGTTCTTGAAAATTCATTTAAAGAAGAAGCAGAGGTAAGGCATATCCTTTTAGGAAATGACGTTCATTCTGATCCAAATGCTCAAAAGAAATTGGCTGATAGTATCACCAATGTTGTAAGAAGAGATAAAAGTAAATTTGCTGAAATGGTAACGTTATTTTCAACAGATAGAGCTTCTATTCCTAATGGAGGAAAATACGATTGGTTTGACGATAAAAGAATGGTCCCTGAATTTACGGAAGTAGCATTTAAAAAAGCAATTAACTCTGTATCTCAAGCAAAAACAACTTACGGAATCCACATCATTGAAGTATTAGGAAGAAGAAACGCTAAACAATTAAAAGTTGCAACAGTTGACAGTGAAATAAGAAGATCTAAATCTACAATTAATAGAGTGAGAGATAGAGCACTTGAGTTTGTAACTAATTTTGATAACTCAAACGTGAGTGATTCTGCATTTAGAAATGCGGCAACAAAAATTGGATTCACCGCTTTTCCTGCAGATCAAATTCCTGTTACACAAAAAGAATTAGCTGATTTTGGAACAAACTTCATGCAGGTTAAGAAATGGGCATTTAGTAAGTTTACTAAAGAAGGTAATTTATCAGATGATTTGGTATTCGAAAAATTTGTAGCGATTTCACATTTGAAAAACAGAACTGAATCAGGAATACCTTCTTACGAAGATTTAAGTGAGACAGTTAAAAATGATATTAGATATACTGTATTAAATGAAAAGAAAGCAGCTTACTTGAAAAGCCTAATGAAAGGAGCTTCTTTACTAGAGATTGCATCTGAAATAGGAGTTACAGTATTATCTGCAGAGAATGTTACTATGAATGCAACAACTGTTGCAGGAATAAACGAACCTGCGGTTGTAGGAACAGCTTTTGGAGTAGAACTAAACACAGTTTCTAAACCAATTGAAGGAGTAACAGGGGTGTATGTTATCAGTGTTAAAACATTAAATGAAGCACCACTTCCAGAGAACTTTGATCAGCAAAAATTATCAGGTAAAGATCAACTAAGAGCAAATGTTTCGAATAGAGCATATCAAGCTTTGACAGAAGCTGCAGGAATGAAAGATGATAGAGATAAAGTAAATGTATTAGGAAATTAAATTTACTTCTTTAAAATAGTGAAGCCTTTAATTCAAAAGAATTAAAGGCTTTTTTTATGGTTGAAGTTTTGGAACTGATGTTTTATTTGCCAATTCACGGCATATTTTTTATTTTGCGGAGTGAGAAGTTCGTTCTCGATAAAAATTTGATTCTCACTTAATGTTCGATTCAAATTTACTCGACCTGAAAAGGGGTTTGTTCCTAAGAAGATCATATAGACTCGCATGTAGAAAGAAAAGTATAGTTGTTAGTTCGAGTGATTTCAGTCCAGAGTTATAGGGAATGAAATTGTATCGAGAACAAATACAGAAAGGTTTTCAACAACAAACCCTCAAATAGAATCAAAAGTTTAACAGTAAGCTCTCACGTTCTTTCCTTCATAATAGTTAATAAAGGCTTGATTCACCGCTTTGTTTCCGCCAGGTGTTGGATAATCTCCAGAAAAATACCAATCTCCATTGTGATCAGGGCAAGAAGCGTGTAAACCTTCTAATGTTTGGTAAATTATTTCTACTTCAATATCTTCCATGTTATCTGGAGTAAGAATTTCTGCAATCTTTGCCGAAATTTCATTCGGAGTAAATGAAGCATAAATGTCTTTTACAAAGTTTCTCATTTCTTCTTTAGGAAGTTTTGCTTGAGCAATACTTTGTTTATACACATCATCAATTACACCTTCTCTTCCGCTTTCTTTCAATAAAGCAATAGCAGCTTGAAATGCTATAAAATCTCCCATTTTACTCATGTCAATTCCGTAGCAATCTGGGTAACGAATTTGTGGAGCAGAAGAAACAACCACAATTTTCTTTGGTTTCAATCTCCCAAGCATCTTCAAAATAGAAGTTCTTAAAGTCGTTCCTCTTACAATAGAATCATCTACTACAATCAGGTTGTCTTTTCCTTCGTTTACGGTACCGTAAGTCAAATCATATACGTGAGCTACCAATTCGTCTCTGTCGTCATCCTGAGTAATAAAAGTCCTTAATTTGGCATCTTTTATGGCGATTTTCTCGGCACGGTAAGTAAATTCAAGAATCTCTCTCAATGCTTCTGGAGTTTTATTATCTCCCAAGGCTTGAATTTCATCTATTTTTACCTGATTCAAATGCGCATCAATTCCTTTTATCATTCCATAAAAAGCAGTTTCCGCAGTGTTTGGAATAAACGTAAACACAGAGTTTTTTAAATCTTGATTGATTGATTTTAAAATCTGTGGAACTAATTTATTTCCTAGTTCTTTTCTTTCTTTATAAATGTCTTGGTCACTTCCTCTAGAGAAATAGATACGTTCAAAAGAGCACGATTTTTTCTCTTTTGGTTCTAGCACTTGTTTTTCAAAGACCTCTCCGTTTTTCTTTATAATAAGCGTACTTCCAGGGCTTACTTCTTTTATGTCTTCCAAAGGAACATTAAACACAGTTTGTATTACTGGACGTTCTGAAGTCGCAACTGCAATTTCGTCATCTTCGTACCAATAAGCTGGTCTTATTCCGTTAGGATCCCTAAAGACAAAAGCATCTCCATGTCCTAAAATTCCTGCCATTGCATATCCACCATCCCAATCTACAGATGAATTTTTAAGAATACTTTGTATGTCAATGTTTTGAATTATTAGTTCAGTTATCTTTTTATAATCATAACCAAGAGCTTTATATTTTTCGAAAAGTATTTCGTTTTCTACATCTAAAAAATGCCCAATTTTCTCTAAAATAGTAACGGTATCCGATTTTTCTTTTGGATGTTGACCAATGTTGACCAATACATCAAAAAGCTCATCTACGTTTGTCAAATTAAAGTTCCCGGCAAGAATTAAATTCTTTGTCATCCAGTTATTTGCTCTATGGAAAGGATGTGTGTTTTCTACACTATTTTTACCATAAGTTCCGTACCTTAAATGTCCTAAATATACTTCTCCGGTAAAGGCTTTGTTATTTTTCAACCATTCTGTGTCATTCAATTGCTCATCAGTAAGGTTATCAAACCTTGTATTAATATGCTCAAATACTCTTTGAATGTTGTTATTTCCTGTAAATCGAGACCTACTTACATAACGCGACCCAGGCTCCATATCTAGCTTTATATTTGCTAGTCCAGAGCCATCTTGACCTCTGTTATGTTGTTTCTCCATTAGGAGATACATTTTTCTTAATCCATAAAATGCCGTACCGTATTTTTCAAGGTAAAAATCTAATGGCTTTTTAAGCCTTAAAAGGGCTATTCCACATTCGTGCTTGATTGAGTCGCTCATGAATTAAGAATTATTTTATTGATGAATGCAAAGTTAATATAAATTGTGAAAATAAAGACGGTTTATTAGGTGCGTACTTACTAAAATAAAAAAACCATCCTCGATTTCTCGGGACGGTTTTTACAAATAGAATTTGAGAATACAAAAAAGGTTTACTCCTCTGTTTTTAATGAATCAACAGCACCTTGTATTGTAGCTCCAATAACGTCTTGTATTTTGTAATATTTTTCGTCAGAAACCAGGCCTTTAGTAGACACTCCTTCCTTTTCTATAGAGATTAAAATCTCATCTGTTAATGACTCAAGTACTACCCTTTGTTCATCAGCAGACATTGTATAATCTTGTTGATCCATTCCCACTTCAATAGTGTTCATATTTTCATCTACATCATGTCCTGCATCAGCAGTATGACCTCCCAAGATAGGAGCGATTACTAATCCAATCAAACAAGTCAATTTAATTAAGATATTCATTGATGGTCCAGAAGTATCTTTAAATGGATCTCCAACTGTATCTCCAGTTACAGCTGCAGTATGTGCATCAGAACCTTTGTAAGTCATTTCTCCATCAATCATAACTCCTGCTTCAAATGATTTCTTAGCATTATCCCAAGCGCCTCCTGCATTGTTTTGGAAGATTGCCCAAAGAACACCACTCACTGTTACACCAGCCATATAACCACCAAGCATTTCTGCAACTAATTTGTTGTTCTCAGGATATATTAATACTCCTAACAAGACAATAATAATTGGGAAACCAATAGTTAAGATTCCTGGCAACAACATTTCTTTAAGAGATGCTTTTGTAGAAATATCAACACACTTATCGTATTCTGGTTTTCCTGTTCCTTCCATAATTCCTGGAATTTCTTTGAATTGACGAACCACTTCATTCACCATTTCCATTGCAGCTTTTCCTACTGCTTTCATTGCTAATGCAGAAAATACTACTGGTACCATTCCACCTACGAATAACATTGCTAGAACTGGTGCTTTAAAAATATTAATCCCATTAATCCCAGTAAAAGTTACATAAGCAGCAAATAAAGCTAAAGCTGTAAGTGCAGCAGATGCAATTGCAAATCCTTTTCCTGTTGCCGCAGTAGTGTTACCTACAGCATCCAAGATATCTGTTCTTTCTCTTACTATTGGTTCTTGTTCACTCATTTCCGCAATACCACCTGCATTATCTGCGATAGGTCCAAAAGCATCAATTGCTAATTGCATAGCAGTTGTTGCCATCATTGCTGAAGCTGCCATTGCTACTCCATAAAATCCTGCTAACGCATACGAAGACCAAATTGCTCCTGCAAATAATAAGATAGTCGGGAAAGTAGAAATCATTCCAGTTCCTAATCCTGCAATAATGTTTGTTCCTGCTCCAGTACTTGATTGTTGTACAATTTTCAAAATAGGTGGCTTTCCTAATCCAGTATAGTATTCAGTAACAGCAGAAATTACTGCTCCTACAAAAAGTCCTACTATCGTAGCATAAAACACTCTCATTGAAGAGATTTCTTTCAATAAATTATCTCCATTTTCACCTTCTCCAAAGAAGTTCATTTGCATGGTTTCTGGTAACATCCATTTAACCAAAACAAAACATGCAATTGCAACTAATCCAATTGAAAACCAGTTTCCAATATTTAAAGCTCTCATTACTTGTTTTTCTTTTGCTTCATTAGATGTAATCTTCACTAACATAGTTCCAATTAAAGAAATGATAATTCCAAATCCAGCAATCGCCATTGGCAATAAGATTGGTCCTATTCCTCCAAAGTCATCTACTATTGATCCTCCCATATCCTTAATGATATAGTTTCCTAATACCATTGCAGCTAATACAGTTGCAACATAAGATCCAAATAAATCGGCTCCCATTCCTGCAACATCTCCTACGTTATCACCAACATTATCAGCAATTGTTGCTGGGTTTCTTGGGTCATCTTCAGGTATTCCTGCCTGAACCTTTCCTGCTAAATCAGCTCCAACGTCAGCAGCTTTCGTGTAAATACCTCCTCCAACTCTTGCAAACAAAGCAATAGATTCAGCTCCTAAAGAGAATCCAGCTAATGCTTCTAGTACAGTTGTCATGTCAATATTACCTTGACTTACCATTTCCCCATTCACCATTATCATTTCAGAATTCCATTCTCCTCCCATAAATAGTTGGAAGAAAAAGATAAAGAATAGCGTTAAACCTAAAACTGCTAATC
>CAJJDF010000071.1 GCA_905182785.1 uncultured Flavobacteriales bacterium | reverse complement strand
TGCATCTAAATAGATTGTTGTGTCTTGACATACTGCTACTGGTGCAATTGTATCAAATACAGTAACTGTTGCTGTACAAGTAGAAGTATTTCCACTTGAATCTGTCACGGTCATAGTTATAACATTTGCTCCTTCATTAACACAAGAGAAAGTATCATTTGAAAGTGTAATTGTTTCAATACTACAATTATCCCAACTTCCATTTTCAATATAAGATGAATCAATTCTGAATCCTCCATTAGCATCTAGATAAACTGTTGTGTCTTGACACATTGCATCTGGAGAAATATTGTCTACTATTGTAACTACTGCACTCATTGTATCAGCATTTCCACTTTCGTCAATTGCAATTACTTGAACTGTACGAGCTCCTATGCTATCACAATCAAAATCTCTTGGTGTTACAATTACTGTATCTGGACAAGCTTCTGCTATTCCTAAAACAACATTAGAATCGACAAGAGTAACACTACCCATTGAATCTAAATAAACAGTTGCTGGTTTTGTAGTCAATACTGGTGCTATTGTATCCAATACTGTTACTATAGAAGTACATGTGCTAATATTTCCACTAGCATCTGTTGCTGTCATTGTAATTATATTTGCTCCTGTATCAGTACAAGTAAATATAGTTTTCGATAAAGTCAATATAAAATCACAATTATCAAAACTTCCATCATTAGTGAAAGATGTGTCTATAATAAAGTTACCAGCAGCATCTAAATATACTGTTGTGTCTTTACAAAATATAGTTGGTGTTACTATATCCAATACAGTTACTGTAGAATTACAAACTGAAGAATTACCAGCAGAATCTGTAACTGTCATTGTAATAATGTTTGTTCCAACATTAGCACAAGTAAATGTATCTAATGAAAGAGTCATTGTTTTAATCTCACAATTATCAGTACTTCCGTTATCAGTATAAGAAGAATCAATTCTAATTCCTCCATTTGCATCTAAATAAACTGTTGTGTCTCTACATAGAACAATTGGTGCAATATTATCACCTATAGTTAAAGTTGTAGAACAAGTATCAGAATTTCCACTTGCATCAGTTACATACATTTCAATTAATGTATCTCCAATATCAGCACAAGTAAATGTTGTTGCAGATAAAGTAATTGTAAAATTACAATTATCAGTACTCCCATTATTGATCACACTTGAATCAATAACTAAATTTCCATTTGAATCTAAAAATGCTATTGGAGCAGCTTGACAAATTGCAACTGGAACTAATGTATCTAATACAGTAACTGTTAATATACATGAATCAACATTATTACTAGCATCAGTTCCATACATTGTAACAGTGTTAGCTCCTAAAGTATTACAATTAAAACTAGATTGCGATAAAGTCAAAACAAGATTACAATTATCCCAACTACCATCGTTAGTATAAGATGTATCTATTGTAACATTTCCTGTTGCATCTAAATACACTGTTGTGTCTTTACAAATAACTGAAGGAAGAATAGTATCTAAAATAAATACACTGAAATCAGCTGAGCTTGAATTTCCAGATGAATCAGTAGCTGTCATAGTAATAGTTGCTATTGGTGCATCTACACAAGAAAAAGTATCTTGAGAAAGTGTAATAGTACTTATCCCACAATTATCATTTGTTGTTGTATTAATATCAGATGAATCAATTCTTACTCCTCCATTAGAATCTAAATGTACATTTACATTACTTCCAAATACATTTGGAGGTAATGTATCGAATACTGTTACCGTAGAAGAACAAGTATCAGAATTTCCTGCAGCATCTGTTACATATAAATAAACTGTTCTTGGTCCTATACTATCACAATTAAAAGTTGTTTGTGATAAAGCCAATGTGACAGCACTACAAACATCAGAACTTCCATTATTAATTTGACTTGGAACTATCGTTACACTTCCAAAAGGATTTAAATAAGCATTTATGTTTTGACAAATTGCTGTTGGAGCAACTGTATCAGCAATTGTTACAATCGCCATACAAGAATCAACATTACCAGTAACGTCAGTAACGGTTAACCATACATTATTAGGTCCAATGTCTGCACAAGTAAATGAAGTTATAGAAGCAATAGACAATGCAGGTGTTCCACATCCGTCTGTACTTCCTCCATCAATATCACTACCTATTATAGTAGCATTACCTGTTCCATCCAAATTAACAGTTATGTTTTGACAAACTGCAACCGGAGCAACTGTATCATAAACTGTAATTATTGCAGTACAAGTTGTAGTGTTTCCAGAACCATCTGTTACTGTCATTCCTATTCCAGGATTTGGACCTAGATTAGAACAAGTAAATATTGTTTGTGTAAGTCCACTTAAACCAACAGGGCCACAACCATCAAAACTTCCTCCATCAAGTTGGCCTAAAGTTAAAATTGCTGTACCAGATCCATCCAGATATAAATCTAGATCTTGACAAACTGCCACTGGTGGTGTCACATCCGGAGAACATTGAGCAATTGCACTTTCTGAAGCAAACATCATCATAAAGATTGAGCCTAGCGTAATTAATAGTTTTTTCATGTTTATTGTTTTGTTGTATTATTGTATTCTAGTTAAATGGATAAAAAATCAATGCTTTAGATGATTCCACTCAATTAATAATTCTTTTTGTATGCTTTTATATATATAGCTTCTACCTGACACTTTTGTTAGATAGCGTCAAATGTAAAAAATAAACTCGAAATAAAAAAATAGATATCAAAGTAATTACTCTAATAATCTATTTTAATTCACTTTAATAAAATAAAGACTACACCGTCATGATGTCTTTTTCCTTCAAGACAATCAAATCTTCTACCTTTTTTGCGTATACATCTACTACTTTTTGTACTTCATCCTCTGATTTTTTGGCCATATCTTCCGATAAGCCAGAATCTTTCAAACTTTTAATGAAATCGTTTGCTTCTTTTCTTTGGTTACGAATAGAAACTTTTGCATGCTCTCCTTCTGCTTTTACTCTTTTCACCAAATCTTTTCTTCTCTCCTCTGTAAGCATTGGAACATTAATGAGAATCAACTCTCCATTATTTTGTGGATTAAGTCCTAGGTTGGAATTAATAATTCCCCTTGCAATTTCATCCAACATTGATTTCTCCCAGGGCTGAACAGTAATTGTTCTTGCATCAATGGTACTTACATTGGCAACTTGTGACAAAGGTGTCTTTGATCCATAATAATCTACAGAAACACTATCTAGCATAGATGGGTTAGCTTTTCCTGCTCTAATTTTTAGTAATTCTGAATTTAAGTGAGAAATGGCTTGACTCATTTGGTCCTTAGCTTCATCAATCCCCATTTGTATTTCTTCTGTCATAATTATTTTATTTATTACAAATATAAAAACTTAACCTTTTACCAAAGTTCCCTCTTCTTCTCCTTTTACTACTTTATTTAAATTTCCTGGTTTATTCATGTCGAATACTATTATAGGTAGATCATTTTCTTTACATAAAGTAAAAGCAGTTAAATCCATTACATTTAATCCTTTTTCATACACCTCATCAAAAGTGATACTTTCAAACTTTGTTGCAGTTGGATCCTTTTCTGGATCTGCAGAATAAATCCCGTCTACTCGGGTTCCTTTTAATATTACATCAGCTTCTATTTCAATAGCTCTTAATGAAGCTGCAGAATCTGTTGTGAAATATGGACTTCCTGTTCCTGCACCAAAAATCACAATCCTTCCTTTTTCTAAATGTCGAATTGCTCTTCTCCTTATATAAGGTTCTGCTATTTGTTCCATTTTTATCGAAGACATTAATCTTGTCTTCATTCCATTACTTTCCAATGCCGCTTGTAATGCCAATCCATTAATCATAGTTGCCAACATTCCCATGTAATCTCCTTGCACTCTTTCCATAATTCCTTTTTCGGCTTGAACACCTCTAAAGATATTTCCTCCTCCTATTACTATAGCAATTTCAATTCCTCGTTCATGAGCTGTTTTTATTTCTTTAGCATAGGTGTCTAATTTTTTATTATCTATACCAAATTGATTTTCTCCCATGAGAGCTTCTCCACTTAGTTTTAATAATACTCTGTTGAATTTCATCATCCGATTTTGTTTTTTTTATCAAAAAAATATTTTGATTAGTTAAAATTAAGCGAAAAAAAAGAGAGAACTATAAATTCTCTCTTCTTTTTTTTAAATATTAAAGTCTAAAATTAACTTAACGAAATTCTTTCGAATCCTGTTACAGTTAAATCTTTGTCTGTAGCTTGCAAGAATTGTGTAACACTTTTCTTGTTGTCTGTAAACATTGCTTGTTCCATCAAAGTATTTTCTTTAAAGAATTTACCTAATCTTCCTTGAGCAATTTTGTCTGCCATTTCTGCTGGCTTACCTTCTGCGATTGCTAATTCTTTACCTACTTCTAATTCTCTTGCGATAGTCTCAGCAGATACAGCATCTTTATTCAAAGCAACTGGTGCCATAGAAGCAACTTGCATTGCAACTTGTTTTCCAGCTATTGCTACTTCTTCTCCATTCTTGTTCAATCCTACTATTGTAGCAATTTGATTTCCTGGATGGTTGTAAGCAACAACACATTCAGCATCTACTACTTTATAATCCAATACTAACTTTTCTCCTATTACTCCTACTTGCTCTATGATTTTTTCTGCTACAGTAAGTTTATCGTCATATTTCAATGCGTTAAATTCTTCTAAGTTCGCAGGGTTATTGTCCATTGCAATTTTTACGAAAGATTGAGTCAATTGATTATATGTATCATTCTTTGCAACAAAATCAGTTTCGCATCCTAACACTACTAAGTATCCTCTTGATCCATTTGCGTTTATGTTCGCTAAAACTAATCCTTCTCCTGTTTCTCTATCGCTTCTTTTAGCCGCTACTTTTTGTCCTTTTTTTCTAAGGATATCTATTGCAGTTTCCATATCACCTTCAGCCTCTACCAAAGCTTTTTTACAGTCCATCATTCCTGATCCTGTTTTTTTTCTTAACTCATTTACTTGAGATGCAGTAATTTTCATTTCTTTAAATGTATTGTAATTTTATAATTATGCTTTTGCAGCAACTTCTTTTCCTTTTGCAGCAGTTCTTTCTGCTAATCCTTCTTTGATTGCATCAGCCATAATCCCTATTATTTTTGCAATAGATTTAGATGCATCATCATTTGATGGAATTACAAAATCAATTCCTTTTGGATTTGAGTTTGTGTCTACCATTCCAAATACAGGAATTCCAAGTTTTTTTGCTTCAGCAAGTGCAATGTTTTCTTTTTTGATATCTACGATAAAGATTGCTGCTGGAGTTCTATTCATATCTGAAATAGATCCGAATACCGTTTCTAACTTTTCTCTTTGTCTAGATCTTTGTAATCTTTCTCTTTTAGACATTGTTTCAATTGTTCCATCAGCTAACATCTTATCGTATGCTTGCATTTTTCTAATTGATTTCTTTACTGTAGAGAAGTTAGTTAACATTCCTCCTAACCATCTTTCAGTTATGTAAGGCATATTAGTTTCTTTCACTATTTCTGCAACTACATGTTTTGCTTGTTTCTTTGTTGCTACAAATAAAATCTTTTTTCCAGATTTTGTAATTTGCTTCATTGCTGAGGCAGCAGTTTCAATTTTCTTAACTGTCTTGTTCAGATCAATTACGTGAATTCCATTTTTCTCTTGAAAAATGTATGGAGCCATACTTGGGTTCCATTTACTTTTTAGGTGACCAAAGTGTACACCTGCCTCTAATAGTTCATCAAAGTTTGTTCTCATTGTTTGTTTGTTTACATTCTGTCATAAATCAACATCACTGGTAGCACCACGAGGGTAGTCCAATAAGTTTAGATACTAAACAAAATTTTGGTTTGTATATATTAACGTTTACTAAATTGAAATTTCTTTCTTGCTTTCTTCTGTCCTGGCTTTTTTCTCTCTACCATTCTTGAATCTCTTGTCATAAGACCTTCAGCTTTTAACAAAGGCTTGTTGTCTTCGTTAATTTTCACTAATGCTCTTGAAATTCCTAATCTGATAGCTTCAACCTGTCCAGTAAAACCTCCTCCATCTACATTGATATTTACGTCATACTGACCCAAAGTATCCGTAAGTAAAAAAGCTTGGTCTACTTTCCCTTGTTGTAATTTTGTAGAAAAGTAATCTTTGTAATCTTTCTTATTGATTGTTACATTTCCTTTTCCTTCAGATAGATAAATTCTTGCTATAGCAGTTTTTCTTCTTCCTATTGTATTGATAACTTCCATTATACTTTATTATTTAATGTCTTCTAATTTGATTGTTGTCGGCTTTTGAGCGTCATGGTTGTGCTTGTCTCCAGCAATAACATGTAAGTTACTTCTGTAAAGCTCTCTTCCTAAAGTGTTTTTTGGAAGCATCCCTTTCACTGCTCTTTCCACAAGTGAAATAGGGTTTTTTGCCATTATTTCTTCAGCTGTAGCAGATCTTTGTCCTCCTGGGTAACCAGTATGTCTGATATAAGTTTTATTTTTCCACTTATTTCCAGATAGTTCAATTTTATCTGCATTCAAAACAATTACCACATCTCCACAATTTGCGTGTGGTGTGAAATTTGTTTTGTGCTTTCCTCTTACTAGTTTTGCAACATTACTTGCAAGTCTTCCTAGTCTCTGTCCGTCAGCATCTATAACAAACCACTGCGTGTTTGCGTTCTCTTTATTTGCTGAAATTGTCTTATAACTTAATGTATCCACTTTAGTATAGGTGTTAGTGTTGTTCTTATTTTATGGACTGCAAAGGTAAAATAATTTTATTCTAGAACAAATTATTCATTAACATTTAATTGTGTAAAAAGTTCTTTATTTTAAAATTATCCTATTTAGCTTGTCCGAAATCATTTTTTTGAGCTCTATAAAAGTTAGCTGAGAAGTGAGTAAAATCAACATTTCTTCATCATCATCAATCCCTTTTAATTTCTCTTGAATCTCTTGAATATTTATCTCAATTTTCTTAAGTTGAAGTGCCAAAACAGAGTGTTCTAAAGCAAATTTTAGCTTCATATCTTCTGTAGACACATATATATTATGTTTTTCCTTCCAATTTAAACTCAATTCGTATTTATTAGAGCTTAATGAAACTACTGTTTCTACTACATCGATATCCGTATTCAGAAATAACTTTTTTACATCAATCTTTATCTCCTCATGAACCCAGCTAGAATAATGATTGAAGATCTTTTGGTAAATAGAATTTTCAAATTTTATCTCATCATTCTCTAGCGTATGTATTATATATTCGGCAGCTGTAATTACGACTTCCTCCTCCTCTTCCTTTTCACTCTTTTGATGAAAAACGACTTCTACATCACCATAATTAACCAATAGGCGAATGATATCTTTTTCTAGATGGTCCAAACCAGAATCTAATGAAATAGAACTTTTCTGTTCTTCTTTGTATTCTAAGACTGGAATTTCTTCCGTTTTATAGTCGTTAGTCCTTCTTTCTGATTTGAAGTTATTCCTCAAAGTTTTGTTCAGCTCATTATACAAGGCTCTTTCAGAAATATCAAATCGAGAAGAACATTCTGTCATATAGATAGATCGTTTTACCTCGTCACTAATCACGGCTATAGTTGCCAAAATTTCTTTTACTAAATCTGCTTTTTTGATTGGATCGTTCTTTGCGTCTTCTAACAACAAATCACTTTTGAATCTTATAAAATCTTTTGCATTCGTATCTATAAAATCTTCTAATTCTGGTTTGCTCAATTTCTTAGCATAAGAATCAGGATCTTCTCCATCTGGAAACAGTACAACTTTAACATTAAGACCTTCTTTAAGAATCATGTCAATCCCACGAAAAGAAGCTTTTATTCCTGCTACATCACCATCAAATAAGATAGTAATGTTAGGCGTGTATCTTTGTATCAGTTTTATCTGTCCTTCGGTAAGAGAAGTTCCAGAAGAACTTACCACATTCTCAATCCCTCTTTGAGACATAGAAATAACATCTGTGTATCCTTCTACCAGCAAGCATACATTCTTTTTTACAATGGATTGTTTTGCATAATAAAGTCCATACAACACCTTACTTTTGTTGTACAGTTCAGTCTCTGGAGAATTGAAATACTTGGCTGTTTTTTTATCGTTTGTTAGGATTCTCCCTCCAAAAGCAATTACTCTTCCAGTAATGTTATGGATAGGAAACATGACTCTTCCTTTAAAAAAATCAAATCGCTTTTTTGGCTCTCCTTTTGTAAGTCCTGCTTTTAACAAAAATTCCTCTTTGTAACCTGCTTTTATTGCAGAAGAAGTAAAACTATCCCACTTACTAGGGTTATATCCCAATTGAAATTTCTTAATCGTTTCTTCCGTATAGCCCCTTTCTTTGAAATAGGACAAGGCGATTGATTTTCCTTCGTCCGTATTTAGTAACTGGTCCGAAAAGTATTTTTGAGCATATGAATTTACAATCTGTAAAGATTCTCTACTCGACTGAGCTTGAACTTGCTCTGGAGTCTGTTCTTTTTCCTCAATCTCAATGTTATACTTTTTTGCTAAATATCGCAAAGCTTCAGGATACGTCATTTGCTCGTGATCCATCATGAAGTTTACTGCATTTCCTGCTTTTCCACACCCAAAACATTTGTAAATTCCTTTGGTAGGTGAAACCGTAAACGAAGGTGTTTTTTCATTATGAAAAGGGCAATTCCCTATCATGTTAACTCCTCTTTTCTTGAGTGTTATGTAATCTTGAATAACTTCCTCTACACGTGAAGATTCAAATATTTGCGCTATAGTATCTTGTGGTATCATATAAATTGAAGAACAAAGGTAAGAAATTATGCTGTGATATCATTCTTGTATTTGAGTTTCCAATTTGATGTTTATTTTTATTAATTTTAACCATGAAAATAAATTTCAAAAACATACTCCCGGTATTTATCATCTGTTTTTTCGGAATCCTTTTTCATTACCAACACATGAATGATTTTCCTTCGCACATTCATTCGTGGGCGCAGAGTGATAGATATGCTATTTCTAAAAACTTTGTAAATAACGGACTTAATTTATTTGAGCCAGAAACGTATTTGATGAATCCGCAATTTCCTCATTTTTGGGAAGTTCCAAATAAAGAGAGTATCACTTCAGTAGATTTCCCTATTCACGATTATATACCTGCCGTGTTTATGAAAGTTACCGGAATTGACTCTCCGTGGGTAGTTCGTTTATACAATTTATTGTATAGTTTTCTCGGACTTTTCTTTTTGTATAAATTGGCCTTGTTTTACCTCAAAAATGAGATAAAAGCTTTATTCATATTAATTTTTGCTGCTACTTCACCCGTTTTTCTTTTTTATCAAAATAGTTTTATTCCTTCTATTCCTTCTTTGGCAAATGCTATTATAGGTGTTTATTTCTATGCCAAATATTCAGCCAATAATAAAAATAAAAACTTCAATTTAGCTCTTCTTTTTGGTACAATAGCTGGATTGAGCAGAACTACTTTTATTATTCCTTTAATAGCAATTTTGTGTGTTGAATTTGTGCAAATTATTAATAGAAAATCATCTCTTAAACCTAAATTTATTCCTGTATTAATCTCTTTTTTTACTTTGTTTGGCTATTACATTTACAATAAATATTTGAGAAGTTTGTACGGCTCAAGCTTTCTTGACACACTAATGAATGCTGACGATATTGAATCTTTTATCACCAAAATAAAGCTGTCTATTGATAGCTGGGGAACGCAATATTTTTCTAGTTTTCATTATTCCATTTTAACTGCTCTTGTTATTTCTTCAATTCTTTTCTACTTATTTAAAAGACAAAAGAAAACAGTCGAGTTACAGAAGTTTAATTTCTATATTATTATCCTTATCCTTGGGAATATTTTCTTTCTGATTGCCATGGCACATCAATTCATTCTTCATGATTATTATTTCTTAGATTCCTTTTATTTACCTTTTGTTTTACTCCTTATTTCATTACTTAGTTTTGTTCCGAATCCTAATGTAAAATGGGCTAAAATTTCATTTGCTTTACTAATTTTAGCCATTGGTTTTGTTTTTGCAAAAAACGGAGTTAATTCACAAAGAGAACGATACACTTACAAGTTTTGGGAAGAGGGAGAATTTGTAGTAGAAAATTATAAAATGGCTGAGGAAGCACTTATTTCTTTAGGCTACGAAAAGGATGCAAAGGTTTTGATTTTTGAATCCTTTGCACCTAATTTACCTTTTTTAGTAATGGATCGAAAGGGGTTTACTATAACGGCAAACAGAATCTCAACCATAAACAAAGCTTTGAATTGGGACTATGATGTCATTGTGATTCAAAACGAACAATTTGTCTCAACTATTCTTCCAACTTATCCTGGAATTATTAATAAAATGACCAAAATATGGGGAAACGACAGAATTACAATTTGTAAACTAAAAGAAAACAACCTTAGTTTTAATTCCTTTTTTGAGCTCGACAAAAAAAAAGCTCTTATACAATCTTATCTAAACATAGCTAATAGAGACACTTCTTCTTGGCAAAATACTGTTCGTACAATTTTGGGAGATTCATCTTCTGCAATATTAATCAAAAGTAAAAACGGACCTGTCTTTTCAAGGCAAACATCTAACTTTTTTAAAACCGACAAAACAGTGTTTTTTGAAGGGAAATTCAAACTCCCTGAAACACATAACACCTCTATAACAATATCTGTTAGCAACCAAAAAGGAGAAAATTTATATTACAAGATAAAAGATTTAAAAAACCTTATACCGACTAATAAAAAATGGAATACAATGCGATTGTGGCTTAATATTCCAGTAATAAATGAAGAGTTTTTGGAGTTTAAATTATACATCAACAATCGATCAAAAAGCACTATTTATTTGGATGATTTATCGATTAGACTGTTTGAAACAAGCGACTAATTATTTAGTCTAGAAGTTCTTTTGATCTCATTTATAAGCAATTGCTTAGAGTCTTCATAAGACTCAATTACTAAGTAATTTCCTCCTCCCAAATTTGCAATGCTTTGCATTTCCTCTGCATTTTCGGGTTTGTTCTTTATTCCTAACACAGTAATCCCAATTCCTCTTTGGAAGTTCTTTGTTACTAGCCTATCTAAATTGGTTGCTCCCCTATTAAATTTACCGTCTGTAGCCATAATTACCTGGTTGTTTCCTCCTTCAATATAGTTTCTCTTTGCTTGTTTGTAAGCCAATTTCATCCCATCACCACCTGCTGTAACACCCTGTGCTCTTATCGCTTGTATTTTTTGAATCAACAGCTCTTTTTCACTTCCCGAAGTTCCATCCAAAATAACTTTAGAAAAAGTAGAATAGGAAATCAAAGTAATTCTATCTTCTGGTCTTAGTCCATTTACCATTTCAATTAACGAAGCTTTCAGCAAATCTAATTTTCCTTCTTTATTCATTGATGTTGAAACATCTAACAAAAACACAATGTTGTTTGATTTATAAACTAGTTCAATAGGAATTTCTTCAGCAACAACCAATGCTTCTTCTTTCAAGAATGGAATCGTATCTACTAGTGGTAAAGTAATTGGCTTTTCAATTATTGACTCTTTCTCCTCTATGACAACTACTGGCTCTTCAACCAGCAAGGCAATAGGCCCTTCCTCTACAATCACTTTTGGCTTATCAAGATAAACCAAAATAGAATCATTCCTTTTATTAATATACTTAGGAAACTCTGAGCCAATGTATTTATTTGCATCTATTACAAAATAATACAACCCAATTAAAGCAGAAGTTTTTACAACTCCTCTTCCGTTTGTTTTTTCTATTTGAGATACCGTACCATTCGTTACAAAAGTGATGGAAGCATCTTTTATTGGTTCACCCGTTTTTCTATCCAAAACAGTAGCAGTAAAATCAAAGACTAGAGTTTTTTCTACATTTTTATTATCAAAACTAGGACAAGCCAACCCCATTGAATTATCTATCTCTTTCACATATCCTTGAATCGAAAACTCAAAAGGCTCTAAGCTGTTGCTTAAGTATATAGGGATGTAAATTTTAAACTTACCTGTTTCAATTGGGTTAAATTTTATCCTTATCAACAAAAGGCTATCTGGCATTATAGATTTGGAAGAAACCAAACTTTTAATTTCTCTGCCGTGTTTTATTCTTAATAAATATACTTTTTCACCTGTAGTATTTCTAAATTTAATGTCCACTACCCTAGAATCTCCGGCTTTTATATCGCCAAAATCGTGTTCTATTTTATCAAACCCAAATTGGGAAAGCCCGGATTGGGAAACAAAAATTAATAAAATTGTTAATAAACGCATAGTCAAATTTAACTCAAAGTAATGGTAATATATTGTAATACATTCAATAATTGAGCCAATACTATTGGATTAATATACGAATGAAGAAAAGCTTAAATTGCTTCTCTTTCTAATTTCGTTAAATCTTTTATCAAGATTCTTTTCCCTTCTATTCCAATAATTTCTTCTTTATTAAAATCAGAAATAGTTCTAATAGCAGACTCTGTAGTTACCCCAGCTATGTCGCCTATCTCTTTTCTAGTCAAAATTGAATTAAGAGCATTTGTATTTTCATTCACGCCAAATTTATTAGAAAGCAACAAAAGAGCTTCGGCAATTTTTTCTCTGACCGATTTTTGAGCCATATTAACAACCTGCTTTTCTGATTGTCTTAAATCATTTGCAAGCATTTGAATTACTTTCATAGAGAAATCTGGATTCTCTTTCAATAAATTAAAAAATGCCTCTGATGGGATCTTAAACAACTTAGTTTCCTCAATAGCGGTAGCTGATGCTGTATAGCTTTCATTGTTTAACAAAGACCTGTACCCGATTAGATCTCCAGCAGAGGCTAATCTAGTTATTTGTTCTTTCCCATTTATCCCATACTTATGGATTTTCACTATCCCTTTGTATACCACATAAAGTGCTTTAGGATAACTTCCTTCACTAAACAAAACTTCTCCTTTTTTATAGGAATTGTCTATTTCTTGAAGTCTCAAAGAAGCTATTTGCTCCCTCGAAAGTTCACTAAACATACAGAAGTGTGTTCTTGGAGTATTTGTTTTAAATTCTTGCATGGATTAATTTACACTACAAAAATAGACATATTTTTATTAATAGTCCAATTCTTGCAATTTATAATAATCCTACAAAAGTTGATAATTTGTTAACATTATTATCGCAATACAATTTTAATATGTAGTACTTTCGTTTTGAATATTAAACCAAAATTATACAAAATGAAAAAAATTTTACTTTCAATAGTTTCATTACTATCCTTTTCTGCTTTAACTGCTCAATGTTCCGAGTTATTCATTTCTGAATACGTGGAAGGCTGGTCAAACAACAAAGCAATAGAAATTGTTAACCCAACAAACGCTTCAATCGATTTATCCTCTTATGAACTAAGAAGATACTCAAACGGTTCAAGTTCTGCTGATCCAACTACAAAAAGAATTGCTCTTTCTGGAAATTTAGCCGCTTATTCAGTGATCGTATTTGTAATAGACAAAAGAGATTCTACAGGAACTGGTCAAGAAGCTCCTGTTTGGGATACGCTTCAAAACCAAGCAGATGTTTTCTTATGTCCGAGTTACACAGTAAATAATGTAATGTATTTTAATGGAAATGATGCTATTGCACTTTTTAAAGGAGCAACAGTAGTAGATGTAATTGGGAAAGTTGGTGAAGACCCTGGAACTGTTAATGGGACTACAAGTAGTTCTGACAAACATTTCGGATGGCCTCTAATTTCAACTTCTGGAGATTCTACAGCATGGACAAAAGATCACGTATTAGTTAGGAAATTTAACGTGACTCAAGGAGATGTAAATGCTTTAGACATTTTTGACCCAAGAACAGAATGGGATTCTTTATCTCCACTTAATTTCTCAAATTTAGGAGAACACTTTTGTAACTGTGGGAGTCTTGTAGGAAACAAAGAAATTGAAAAAGCTGAAAAATTTCAAGTCTTTCCTAACCCTTCAAATACTGGAATGGTAACAATAAAAGCTTCTTCTATTCCAACAACAATCTCTGTATTCTCTATACTTGGGGAAATAGTAGAAGGAACAAATACTGAATCAACTACAATTAGAATAAACACTTCTGAATTGACAAAAGGAATTTATTTCGTTTCATTGTCATTCGAAAATGGACAAAAAATCACTAAAAAAATAGTTGTAAACTAACCACTAACTTTAAAAGTTAACAGATGATCAAAAATATCTATTTAACAATCCTATCTCTGCTAGCAGGGGTAGGATTTTTTGCTCAAAATGGAACAGTAAGAGGTACTGTGAGTGATGACATAACAGGAGAAACATTAATTGGAGCAACTGTTGTATACAGCAAAGGAAAAGGGACAACCACAGATTATAATGGAGCTTATAGCATCAGCTTACCTCAAGGTGAATACACTTTTACCTATTCTTTTGTTGGGATGAAACCAAAAACAAAAAAAGTAAAAGTCACCTCAAAAACTCAATTTTTAAACATCAAATTAGCATCAAACTCATTGAGAGAAATTGAAATTATAGCTGATATTGCTAAGGAAAGAGAAACACCTGTTGCTTTTACCAACATTAGTAAAGAAAAACTAAATGAAGAATTAGCTTCTCAAGATATTCCAATGATATTAAATTCTACACCTAGTGTATACGCAACACAAACGGGTGGTGGAGATGGAGATGCAAGAATTACAATAAGAGGGTTTAGCCAAAGAAACTTAGCTGTAATGATTGATGGAGTTCCTGTAAATGACATGGAAAACGGTTGGGTATATTGGTCTAATTGGTTTGGTCTAGATATGGTTACTCAAACCATTCAAGTGCAAAGAGGATTGGGTGTTTCTAAGCTTGCTGTCCCTTCTATTGGTGGAACAATGAATATTTTTACAACAGGGATTGATTCAAGAAGACAGTTGAGTGTAAAATTAGAAGCTGGAACAGGAATGTTTCAAAGGCAATCTATCAGTTACAACTCAGGAAAACTAAAGAATGGATGGGGATTTACAGGTGCTTTCTCGAGAAAAAAAGGAGAAGGCTATGTAGACGGAGCCTATACAGATGGTCATTTCTTTTATGCAAAAATTGAAAAAAAATTCAAAAATCACTTAATTAGTCTTTCAGGGTTTGGAGCTCCACAAAGTCATGGGCAAAGGTCCTTTAAGCAACCTATTTCTTTCTTTGATGAAAATCAAGCTAGAAATTTAGGAGTTACCCAAGAAGCAATTGAGCAATACACTGAAGCAGGAGGATCTAATCACGGAATTAAATTCAACCAATTTTGGGGAGAATACACGGATAAAAATGGAGTAAATAGCACACTTCATGAAAAAGAAAATAAGTATTTTAAACCTCAAATCACCTTAAAAGATTTTTGGAAAATAAATGATAAATTTTACTTAACCAATGTAGCTTATCTATCTATTGGTAGAGGAGGAGGTACAGGAATGAGAAATACATCTCTAGATCCTGCAACTGGATTATTGAACGCACAATATATTTATGACAAAAATACAAATGGTGATTTTGGTCCAAACATTGAATCATCTTATCACCCTACAGAACTTTGGGCAAACTCAAACACTTACCAAAGTGTAAATAATCATTTTTGGTATGGTTTATTATCAACAGCTACTTATGTAAAAAATGATAACGTAACGTATTCAGGAGGAATCGACCTAAGAAGTTACAATGGAGAACACTACAGAAAGGTAGATAACTTATTAGATGCTGACTACGCCAAAGATTTGGGAGGGAATTTAAATACTAACCAGAAAGTTTACCGAGAAGGTGATAAATATTTTTATCATGACTTAGGGAAAGTAGTTTGGGGAGGAGCATTTGGGCAAGTAGAATATAAAAAAGACTTGTGGTCTATATTTGGAAGTGCTTCTGTTTCAGTTTCTGGATATAAGGGAATAGATTATTTTAGAAAAAAAACAGTAACAGTTGATGGAGAGCAATATGAAGTAGGATTTTATGACACTGTAACGGTAAATGATAAAACATATACCAAAGACTCTGAAGAGCTAGAAAATTATTCTACAGAATGGGTGAAAAGACCCGGATTTACTATCAAATCAGGAGCTAACTACATTTTTGATGAGTATTCCAATGCCTTTATTAATGTGGGTTACTTAAGTAATGTACCCAAATTTGCTAATGTCATTGACCAAAGTAATGATGTAGTAAATAATATCATTAATGAAAAAGTTCAAGCAATAGAATTGGGGTATGCTTTCAAGAAAAACAAGATTGCAATAAACGTAAATACATATGCAACCAACTGGAAAGATAGGCCTTATTCTGTAAGAAGAACTGGAGAAGATAACGAATCTTTTTCTGCAAATATTCAAATGGATGCCTTACACTTAGGGGCAGAATTTGAAATTGCTTACAAAATGAATAAATTCTTTACTTTAGAAGGTATGATTTCTATGGGAGACTGGACATGGAGAAGTAAAAAAGATAGCATCACTTTTAGAAATCTAGCTGGAAATACAATTACAGATGCAACAGGAAACGTTCAATATGCTTCTTTTGATGCAAGAGGAGTTCATGTAGGAGATGCAGCACAAACTCAAATGGGAGTAAAAGCTAGAATTAACATTACAAAAAGACTTTACATTAAATCCCAATACACTTGGTTCGATAGGTATTATTCTAATTTTGAACCAGGAGCACTTACAGGAGAAAATGCAGGAAGAGAATCATGGCAAATTCCATCTTACGGATTGATGGATTTACACACAGGCTATTCATTTAAACTAAAAACAACAGGATTCGATAAAATTAGTCCAATATTGAGCATAAGACTAAGTGTACTTAATCTGCTTGATACTAAATACATATCTGATGCTCAAAACAATGACCAATACACTCAATCATACAATAATTTTGATGCACAATCTGCTTCTGTTTTTTACGGATTAGGAAGAAGGTTCAATGCGTCACTTCAATTAAAATTTTAAAATAAATATGAAAAAATTATCAATCCTTGCCTTGGCTTTATTTCTAAGCTTTTCGGCAATTTCACAAGCTCCTGTCCCTTTTTCTTGGGCATTTCCAAACACAACATTACCAACAGGATTTACTCTTGGAGGTGGGAGTTACCCTCCGTCTTTTTACGCAAGTAATGGAAATACAGCTGCTCCAAGTTTTAAATTGAATGGGACTGGGCAATGGTTACAAATAAATATTGCTGCAGAAGCAGGAGAAATTTCTTACTTTTTGAAAGGTCAAAATGTAGGAGGTGCAGCTTACCAAGGAACTATTGACATAGAATTCTCTGATAATGGAACAACTTGGACTAGCGCTAGAACACTTACAAATACTGCAATAAGCACATCTGTTTATACTCAATTTAAAGATACTTGCTTAACAAATACTCGGTACATTCGTTTTTATTACACGAACAAAGTAAGTGGAGTAAATTTATCGTTAGATGACATTGTAATTGGTTCACCACTAGCAACACCGGAAGCAGAAATAAATGCAATTATTGGGGTTGATACTGTATTTAGCGGAACTAAATATTATACATCCGAAATAGTAGGAAACACAAAAAGAATAAATATTATTATTGAGAATCAAGGAACAGATAGTACACTTAACTTAACCTCTGTCTTGAGTTCTAATACTGCCGAATATACTATAGTGAGTTTCCCTAACTCAATCGTAAAATTAGCAAGTGACACTATCAAATTAGACTTCACTCCTTCTGCTGCAGGCGCAAGATTAGCAACTGTA
>CAJJDF010000070.1 GCA_905182785.1 uncultured Flavobacteriales bacterium | reverse complement strand
AATATTTTCTTTGAATTAAATCTACTCTTGTCAGGACTTCCTCTATTCGTGATTTATCTACCCCTTTTATAAGGCTAGTTATTTCAAGGTTTTTGTATCCCGATAATTCTGGATAAAAAATTGGATGTTCTAAAATTGAACCAATCTTTTTTCGATTATTCGTTCCTTGAGAATCTCCATACCAAGAATAACTTCCCTCAGATGGGTTTAATACATCTAGTACCATTCCTAAGGTTGTAGTTTTTCCACTCCCATTAGGGCCAAGTATTCCAAATACATTTCCTTTTTCTACAGTAAGGGATAAATTATTGACGGCTTTAAATGATCCAAAATTTTTGGTCAGGTTTTTTATTTCTAAAACTACACTCATGTTCCATTTTTTTTATAAATATAGGAATAGGAAACAGTTTCTTATCTATCAATTAGTATAAAAGGTAAATTGAATAGTTGAAAGGATTTTAATCAAAATAAACTATTTATTTTATTCAATAGCAATCATTTGTTAGATAAAAATAAGGGACTTTTATTTTATCTAATTTAACTATTCCTTCAACTAACTTATCTGTATTACAGATTGATTTTTTAATTAAATTTCTGAAAACAAATAGATTAGTAGTTTTGAAAATAATACAAGAATTGATAAAAATAATTTGTAATTTAGCTTTTAAATAAATTAAACTAAAAAAAAACATGAAAAATTTAATAAAAATTTCAGCAGCCGTTTTATTAATGTTTGCCATTTCGAGTTTCAAAACACACTCAATACCTAAAGAGGGTGCAGATGCTATTATTGGTCTTTGGGAACCAAGTAGTGGAAAAGCTAGAGTAAAAATTAATAAAATAGGGAACAAATATTTTGGTAAAATTGTTTGGTTAAGAGAGCCAATTGACCCTAAAACGAAACAACCTAAATTGGACAAGAATAACCCTAATGAAAAATTAAGAGCTTCTCGATTAAGAGGTTATAGATTATTGAAAGATTTTGTTTATGAAGGAGATAACGTGTGGAGTGGAGGAACAATTTACGATCCTGAGAGTGGAAGTACATACAGTTGTATTATAAATAAAAAGGATGATGTACTTGATATTAGAGGGTATGTTGGTATCAAAGCTCTTGGAAGAACAGATACTTGGAAAAGAATTAAACTTAAGAAAAAATAAGCTATGAAAATTAATTATATATTTTGCTTTTTAACGGCAACCACTTTATCATTTTCTGCTTTATCTCAAGTTGATTCAACTTATCAGGAGGAAGAAGAGGATTATAGTATGTATGATGATGTAGAAGACATTGGTGTGATAAAAACTTATTGCAGTCCAAAAATTTTTGATTTGAGTCCTAATCGATTCATTTCCTTAGGATATGATGTTACTGGAATAGGAACATTAAAAACTTCTGGTGAAGGGGCTTTTAAACCTGATGATGAAATACTTAATACCATGAGTAGTAAAATTAACTATCATGGATTGAGGTTAAATGCTAATATCCCTGTTCTTTCATCGTCAAGTTTTGTATGGCAGATAGGAGGGGGGTTCAATCAATCGAGATTTAATGGAGAGGAATTCGATACCGTTTCGGATCATTCAAAGTTTGTGGGAGCATTGGAACAATCTCTTACCCGATTCAATATTAATACTACTTTTTTTAAGCCTCTTAGTGAAAACTCATTTTTGATTCTCCAATTAATGGGAGAACAAAACGGAAACTATAACTTCAATTCCTCTGAAACTACTCCAGACATAGCTAATACACGTCTTTCTGGTGCTTTATTGTGGGGAAAAAGACCAAACGATAGGTTTCAATGGGCAGTTGGAGTTTCAAGAACTTATAGATCTGGAGAGCTTAATTATATTCCTGTTATAATGTATAACTATACCTCTAAGAATAGAAAATGGGGAACAGAAATATTATTTCCTGCGCGTGCATCTTACAGAAGAAAATTCAATCCAAGGAATATTTTACTTGCAGGATACGAACTAGAAGGATATAGTTATAGGCTTTATGGTTCTGAATTTGCAACTAAAAATATCGAACTAAGAAGAAGTGAGCTAAGATTTAGACTAGACTATCAAAAACAAATAAAAGGTTTTTTATGGGTAGGAATACAGGCTGGTATTATTGCTAATTACTCTTTTAATGTAGATAGTCTCAGTGAAAATGGAAATAAAGAATTCTACAGAGGCTTCTTTGGAGAACAAACTTATGTCTTTAAAAATGGCGTTAGTCCCGTTCCTTATTTTAACATAACTCTTAACCTAGTTAGTTTATAAAAAGTAATCAATAAGTAAAGTAGAGATTTACTGTAAAATTAATATTACCATTAGTAGTTAAACTCTTAATTGTTGAATTAGAGCAAAATGACTGTGGCTCTTTAACAAACACAGTAATAGATTTATTGGACATAGAGTTTATGTATCCAAAGAAATATTTGCTTCTTTTATTTTCTTTTTTAACTTTATTTCCGTGTGTGATTAGAAAAAAAAGGAAAGTAAAGCTGCCAAAGACTATTATGTTTTGGAACACCAACGTTGTATTTACTGAATAAAACAATAGAAATAATTCTTCGTCCAAATTCAGTAAAACAAATGGGTAGTTGGCTAGATTGGTTTTTAGTGAAGGAGTAAAAACGATATATTTACTAAATCTTAAGTTTATTAAAATAGTTACATTAAGCGACTTTAAAGCACTGTAAAAAATTATATATAAAACAAAAGCCCTAATAATAATAATAGGGCTTTAACTTGTGATTATTAAAATAAAAAACCAAAAGAAATAATCTTTTTGGTTTTTTATTTTATACTTAATTTACTTTTTATTATGGTAACAAAACCTCGTTGATAACGTGAACGACTCCATTTGTTGCATAATTATCAACATTTGAAATACCTACAGCAGTTGAACTTCCACCTGTTAAGGTAGTTCCACTTGCATTAAACGTTAAGTCAGTTGATTCTAATGTGTTTATAGTTTGTCCATCAGATAATTGTCCAGCCTGAATAGTTCCGTTAGCTACATGAAAAGTTAATACTGCAGTCAATATAGCATTATCAATATCACTAATTCTATTCCAAGCAGGATTTGTTGCCAATACATTTACGAAGGCTGTGTTAGTTGGTGCGAAAACAGTATAAAAATTACCGTTTGTTCCATCAAAAGTAGTTACTAAATTTGCTTCACTAAGAGCAACAACTAAACTATCAAGTCCTGCAGCAACTGCTAATTGTGCAATTGTTTGTGTTGGTATTGTTGTTGGAATTGAAGGTATTAGTACTTGGTCTATTACATGAATCACACCATTTGATGCATCTACATCTACAGCTGTTACGTTTATTCCTGTTCCAGTTGTTGCATTTACGTCAATAGTTACAGTTCCTGTTGTGTTTATTTTAAACGTATAACCTGATAAAGTGTTTACAAAGTCTCCATCAACAATTAAATCTGAAGTTACTTTACCATCTAATACATGGTATTTCAAAACTCCAGTTAATAAAGCATTGTCTATGTCACTAATTCTATTCCAAGCTGGGTTCGTATTAATTAAATTTGTAAAAGCTGCATTAGTAGGTGCAAAAACAGTAAAAGGCCCACTATCATCTCCTTGGAAAGTAGATACTAAATTTGCTTCTGTTAAAGCTACTGCTAGACTATCAAATCCTTGAGCAATTGCGACATCAATTATGTCATCCTGGTCTACTGCAGGAGTTACAATTGGTGTTTCTTCTTCGTCTTCTTTCTTACAAGATGATACTATTAATCCCCCTGCTAACAAGAAGAATGATATGTTTAAAATTACTTTTTTCATATTTTTATATTTTTTAATTATTAATAACACAAATATATAAAATAAAAAACTAACGTTTAACGAAATATGAAAAACATTAAACAAAAATAACATTATATAGACCAATAATAAAATAAAAACTAAACTTATCTCTTAAATTAACTTGTTGAAAATAGAAAATTAAACACATTAATTAAATCATAATAAGCAATTTACTACTGTTAAAATTATTTTTTATAATTTTTTAGTAAAAGTTATAATACGAAGGTAAAAAATGTTTTATGGGAAGAAAAACCAAGTATTAATATGATTTAAACGATAATATAATACTTGAAAAAGACTATTCTAAAAATGATAAACTCACAGAAAAAAGCAACATAAGATATTTTTATAAAGGATAAATCATGTTGTCAATCTATATTTTGTATCAAATGTGTATCAATTATTAAAAATAATTTAGTTAAGTTCGATTTTAAATTAAATTAGGTATAAATTAAATAATGATGAAGAAATTACAATTAATCGGATTTACCTTAATGGCAGTAATGTTTTTAGCTTCCTGCGGAGGAGGAAATAATGATACTATTAAAACAGAAAGGGAAGATGCTGAAAAAACAGCCAAGGAGAGTGTAACAGAAAGTCCAACAATAGAGGAAGTTGAGAATGTATCATCAAACAATGCTGAGTGTGACGAATTCTTAAATGGATATGAAAACTTTATGGATAATTATATTGTTATCCTTAAAAAATCACTAGCAGACCCTTCAGATATGTCTGTTTTGACAGAATACATGTCCTTAATGAACGAAGCATCTGAGTGGACTAGCAAAACACCTGATTGCACAGACACGGAATTTCTACTAAAATTAAGTAAAATTCAAATGAAAATGACTATTGCTGCTTCAGGAATGTAATTATATTAATATTTGCAATGGTAAAGCAATTTAAAGAAATGATGTAAATACCCCTATAAATCGGACAAAATACATTTGTTAGCAACAATACGAAAAATTCGTCATAAATTTGTATCAGAGCAGTTCTTTTTTGTGATTTATTGGTTCTGTCGCATTAACATGGAGTAACTAATAAATGTTTAGATTTGACTTCATCTAATACTGAAATTATGTTTGAGAATTTCGAGTTCGAACCTTGAAAAAGCTATTAAAAAAGCTTTGAGAGTAGCTTCTAATCTCACTGAATTATGGAATTATGGAGATTTAACTCAAAAGAAGAAATTACAAAATTTGGTGTTTCCGTCTGGAATAGGTTAAGACAAGTTAAATGGCAAAGTTCGAACCAAAAAGGTAAATTCAATTTTCTATTCAATACCCTTTTTATCAATAGGTTTAGATAAAATAAAAAGCAGAGAACCAATCAATATTGATCAATTCTCCGCTATAGTGACCCTGTAGGGATTCGAACCCCAAATCTCCTCGGCCGTAACGAGGTGCAGTATCCAATTATGCTACAAGGCCATTCTCGTTTCAGGTTGCAAATATAATATTTATAGGATGATATCTATTTATTTGGTGTAATTATTTCACCTTTAGCTTCCATTTCAATTAATTTCTCTTGAATATCAGCAATTCTTCTGTCGTTACTTGGGTGTGTACTCATAAATTCTGGAGGTGTTTTTCCTTCGCTTTTCGCTTTCATTTTTTCCCAGAAAGTAACAGCAGAATAAGGATCGTAGCCAGCTTTATTCATAAATATTAATCCCATTTCATCTGATTCGGACTCGTGTTTTCTTCCAAATTTCAACATTCCTAATTGTCCTCCAATTCCTATACTTTGCATTAATATAGCTGTTCCTAGTCCTGGAGTAGAATCAGTCATTAATGCCAATTGTGCAACATTTGTTGCACCTTGCATTGCTGCTGTTTGCGACATTCTTTCGTTTCCATGACCTGCAACTGCATGAGCAATTTCATGTCCCATGATTACAGCAATTTCATCATCAGTAGTAGCTAATTCTAATATTCCTGTGTAGAACACAATTTTACCTCCTGGCATACACCAGGCATTTACTGTTGGTGCCTCTACTGTATTGTATTGCCATGAAAACCCTTCTATTAACTCTGGATGTCCAATTTCATTCATGTAATTAGTAACGGCAGCTGCCATTTTCTCTCCAATTTCAGTAACTTTTGCAGCTCTAGCATCAGTTTGTGGTAAAACATTAGCTTGATTTTCAGTCATAAAATCTCCATAAGCAGTTGCGCTCATTCCTATCATTTGGCTTTCAGGAAAAAAACGCACTTGATGTCTTCCTGTAATTGGATTTTTTTTACATGAAACTAGAGTTATTGCTATTATTAATACAGCAATTATTATTTTTTTCATTTATTGTTTTTAAATTTTTGTTATTTCTGCTGAAAGGCCCTTATCTAGCAAAGCCGAACAAATAGGCTTTAGTTTTGCAATATTACCAGTTTTTACCATACATTTCCCATTGTAGTGTACAATGTGAGCACATTGCTCTGCTTGTACAGGAGAGTGTTTGCAATATTTTACCAAAGAATTAATGACATGGTCAAATGAATTAACGTCATCATTAAATAACACAATGTTGTGATTCTCAAGAATCGAGTCCAATGATTGAGTTTCCTTTTTTTCTTTTACAATTTCTTTTGTCATATTATATAAATATAGCTTTAAATCCTAGTGCAAATTTATTAAAAAATAATTGATTTATCCGTTAATAAATTCTTATATCAAGGAAATCTAAGGTAATTCTTATAAGCAGAATAATTTTGATTGAGGTTCTTCTTTAAGTTTGAATTTGCTGAATAAGGTGGCCAAAAAATATTAGAAATGATATCTCCTAATATATTTGTTGGCGCTTCAGTTGTTTGATTAAATATTATTTTTTCCTTATCAAAACCATACTTTGTTATCAATTTTTTATTTTTTGGAGTATCCCTTACGTAAATTGAATTTAACATATCCGCATAAACTAACACAAAGTTTTTGCTTTGATGCGTGAGATAAAGATTCAGGTTTTGGAAGACAGAAGAATTTAGAAGCATTACGTAATTGAAACTATCTATTTCATCTGCAAACTGCCAAGGAGTCTTACCGTCTCTTTGAATAGCCATAGGAGCTTGATAAATAAAAAATACATTTTCAAAAAAAATGGAGGGAAATACATCTAAATCTCTTAAATCTAAATAGGATTTAAAATTAGGTACATCATAAATTAGATACGAAGAAGACAAATAATCTACAAACTCTTTACCTTCTAACTTGTTTTCTTTAATAAAGTTAGAAGCTCCAATTGGAGTTTTTTCAGCATTTATTTTTAATCCATATTGTTCTATCGGTAATAATTTTTCGTAAAAGTAATTAGTAGTGATAGAGACATAAAATAGGAGGGAAGTAACAATTGAAATAAGGTAAAGTGGCGTTTTTTTTTCTCTTTTCAATTCAAAGGAAGCTAGTATTGAACCCAAAACTGGAGTGGCTACATAGAGAAAGAAAGGAATGTTTCTAAAACTAGTAAACGACAAATAAAGGAAGGCAGCTAAAACAACACAGTAACCTAATCCAAAAGATTTTATGGGTTTAAGTATAAATTTCACTTTTTTAGTAGTAAAGATTGAATAAATAATTATTAAAGTAATAATTACCATAAGTATAGACTGATATTTCCAATACCCTTTAGCCCCTACTGAGATTAATTCTTGGGTAAATTTGTTTTCACTCAATTGTCCCAAAATATTGAAGGGATGTGCTATCATCTTGAATCCGTGAGGATTTATTGCTACTGCAAGGATTGCAACTATTCCAGCTATAGAAAACTTAGTAGGTTTAAAAGAAATTCCAATTCCATCTTGCTTTTTTAGGAATAGGAATTCTATCCAGAAACTGATAAAAAAGATACTGATTAATACGATTCCCATTCCATATGCTTCATGCATATTAGTCCATACTATTTGTAATGGAATTAACAAGAAAATTAGGTTAGATTTCGTTCGTTTGTGATTGATTATTAGGAATAAAACAGCCATAGAAAACAAGTGAGAAAACATTTCAGGTCTACTATTTAATCTAAAATTCACAACAAATAGCATCAATAAAGAGGCAATAATGAGCCCAAACATCATTTCTTTGTTGAACCCAATATTTAGAGTATTAGCAAATTGATTGTACAGTTTTCTTATAAAAAATAGGATGCCTAGCAAGCAAGCTATTTGTAGAATTGGCAGTAATTCTACTCCAAAAGTTCTGTCAACTAAAGCCATTAATACCTCAGCTCCCCATTTCACATTTATCCAAGGTTCACCAGCATAGGTATGCGAAAAGACATCAACTGTAGGAACATTTCCATTTTCTATAATCCAATTTCCAGTGGCAATTTGCCACCAAATATCTGGTTCGTAAATGAATTTGATACACGAAACTATAGCGACTAAAATTACTAAAACCCAAGCTATTCTAGGTAAATGTTTCATGTTACTTTTCTCTTAGTATTGTTCTTTTTCATTAGGAAAATCTATAGACCTCACATCAGAAATATAATTGGTAATCGAATCTTTTATTTGCTCGTATAGGTTGTTATATTTCCTTAAAAAGCGAGGTTTAAATTCATTGTTAATCCCAAGCATATCGTGTAATACAAGGACTTGTCCATCAACTCCGCTTCCAGCTCCAATTCCAATAACAGGGATTGTAACTTCTTTGGCTACTCTTTCGGCAAGGCTTGCAGGTATTTTTTCTAACACCAAAGCAAAGCATCCTTTTTCTTGCAATAGTTTGGCATCTGAAATAAGTACGTTTGCTTCTTCCTCTTCTTTTGCTCTCACTGTGTAAGTTCCAAATTTATAGATTGATTGTGGTGTTAATCCTAAATGTCCCATTACAGGAATCCCTGCAGATAGTATTCTTGAAATGGATTCAATAACTTCTGATCCTCCTTCAAGTTTTACTGAGTGAGCTCCTGATTCTTTCATGATTCTAATTGCAGAATCTAAAGCACTTCTTGAGTTTCCTTGGTAAGAACCAAAAGGTAAATCTACTACTACCAAAGCTCTATCAACAGCTCTTATTACTGAAGAAGCATGGTAAATCATTTGATCAAGCGTAATTGGCAGAGTTGTTTCATGTCCAGCCATTACGTTAGAAGCAGAATCTCCAACAAGAATGACATCTATTCCAGCATCATCTACAATCCTTGCTAGTGAGTAATCGTATGCTGTAAGCATAGAGATTTTCTCCCCCTTTGTTTTCATTTCTTGTAATACGTGAGTAGTTACTTTCTTTACTTCTTTATGTACAGACATTTTTTTTTATTTCTTTGAATAAGAAAGGTAATTCTTTTTACCGAATTTGAAAAAAAATATTACAAAAAACCCTTTTCTTTATTGAAAAGAAAAGGGGCCAGAGTGAACTTTTGAGAAAACACTATTTTGTTTATTTCACTACTATATTTTTGTAAAACTGTAAAATGCTGTTTATTGATTTCAACATATATAACCCTTTGCTAGAGTTGTTTAAATTATTTAATATATTAAATTCGTTAATTATTTAGAAAGAACTCTTACTCCATTTAGGTTATACACCTCCTGGTTTTTCTCTAACTTAGTGTCTTCCACTACAATTTTTGAACTTGTTTCATTGTAAGAAAATATTGAGATAAATTGCTAAGAGTAAGATTTCTTCATAATATTTTTTTTGTTTTCAATAGAGATTAAATCTGTAGAGAAATGAATTTAAATCAAACTGATTTTTGTTAAAAAAACAATCTTTTTGTTTTATATATCAATATAACGATAATATTCCACAAAGAGTTGCCTATTTATTATTTATTTATTTATTGAAAATAATTACTCAAAAAAAAAGCCTTAAAATCATAGAGATTTTAAGGCTTACTAAAAATATTCTTCTTTTAGTTTTTAATTATTCTTTTAATAGAAACTTGACTATTTGCACTTATTTTTACTGTATAAACTCCAGAAGAGAATTCAGACAAGTTTATTGAATTCATTTTTGAACTTACATTTTTGCTATAAACTAATCTACCATACACATCAAATACTTCTAAGTTTGCATTTGAAATAGATGGATTATTAATAGAGATATTAAATTCTCCATTACTTGGATTAGGGTAAATAGAAATTGAATTATTCAACTCATCTTCTCTAAGGCTAACGTGATTGTCTATTCCAAAGTCATCAATTGCCATATCCGATTGCCATCCATTACCACCATTTCCAGTAGTTCCGTTAATTCTTATTTTAATTGTTTTATCAGAATATGCAGTTAAATATATAATTGCTTTTTTCCATTGATTTCCTTGATCTCCACCAATTTTAAATTGATCTAGATGCCAAACTGTTCCGTCAAAGATATCAACTGAAAGTGTATCTATTGTTGAACCATATAAGTGATACCAAAACTCTAAAGCAGGGTATGAGATTGTTTTACTAATCTTTATACACGGAGAAATTAAAGTAGCTGTCTTTGTTTCACATCCTCCTGATGCTTCAATATATAAATATCTTGCAGACCCTGAAGTGTGATCTCCAGTTGGTCCTGTATTATTTGAAACAGTAGAACCAGAGTGTGTTCTCCAATCTATATCATCTTCTAAAAGATTTGTAAGATTTGTAAATCCATTTCTAAGTGAACAGTTAGTAGCTTCACAATTATTGTCTGTTGCACAATTAGTAAATGAATTGAAGTTTTCTAAGAAAGGAATTGTTAGAACATTAGCATGAAAATAGTTAAACTCAACTGTGTCATTCAATAAATATTGTTCTCCAGCTAATTCTGTCCAAGCTTTAATAGTATAAGTTCCTGGTGTAAAAAAGTTATATTGAGTAGTAAATGTGTAGTTTACACTTCCAGATGAAATTAGAGTTCCTGAAGTAGTCCCTGAGTATATTGTTCCTCCATTTATTTGATATTTAACAGGTACATTAGAAATTGAAGTTGAACCTAAATTTTCTACTTTAACTATTATATCTGACATTCCCGAAATACATGTAGTACTACTAGGAGAAACAAAAGTAGTAACTGCTGCATCTTTAGCTAGAGTACAATTTAATAATCCACCAGAATAATATTCAGCAATTTGTCTTCTTCCTATATTTCCACTATTATTTGATTTTATTGAAGAAACTGAAAACCATTGGCTTAGACTAGGATTAGTAATTGGAATTTGAAATGTTGTTCCAGTTGTTCTTCCAATAGAATCCATGTATTTATTTCCTAAAAGAAAAATTTGATATTCGTCAGCTCCAACTGCACCAGTCCAAGAAACTTCCATATAGGTTGGGCAAACTTTTGTTACAGTTAAATTTGTAGGTCTGTTGATTATTGTGAAAGTATGTTCAGAAACATCAGAAAGAGTTCCTCTTTCTATTTTCACTAATGCTTTTCCTGTTACAGAATTTGGAACTGACCAATCTCTATATCTTGCTGTTGCTGCAGATGTTCCAATTGTTGTCCATGTACTTCCACTATCTACCGAGTATTTTAGTGTAAAGGTTCCATTGTTTCCATAAGCATCCCAAAATAATCTTTCAGTCACACCCGGTACAAATCCTTCTCCACCATTAGGATTGGATAATCTTACTTCGTCATATACAAATTCATAAGTAACAAAATATTTTTGAGGACCTTGAGGAACTGATGTCCCAGCAACTTTCAAAGAGTATGTTCCACTTACAGGATTCACGATTAATACTTGCTCCATGTTATTAAGTGTATCAATTCCTTTCACTGCAGGAGTATTAAGATTAGTAGCATTAGGAGTTGGATCAAGAATCCAAGGTAAAAAAGTAGCAGTTCCTAATTCTAATTTTACATCTAGATTATTTACTAAAGCTTTAGATGCAGAAGTACTTCCTTCGTAATCGTGCCAATACACCATTACTTTAACCTCTTTTACATTAGCAGGTACTGAAATTTGATGAGTGTTGTTTCCACCGTTAGAAATACTGCCAGAAAAATACCTATTGGTTTCAATTGCTTCAACCGAACGCAATGCATTCACTCTCCCCCAACCGTATTTAAAATCAGGTCCTACATTTCCAAAATCTTCTGCAGTATTAAGAATAATACATTTCATTAATCCTGATTCTGGTCTTACTCCATTAATATCTTTATAAGCATGATACATTTGAGCCATTACTCCAGATATACTAGGACAAGCCGCAGAAGTTCCACTTCCTCTAGAATAAGTGTTATTTGGTGCAGTAGAAAAATTTCCATTTCCATGAGCAGCAATGTCAGGTTTTATTCTTCCATCATCTGCTGGGCCTATACTACTTGAATTTGCAAGTGACATGTTATCTTCCAAATTGGCTGTAGCAATTACATTCTTTCCTTGTTTGTGTCCTCCTGTTACATTACCCCATTGTGTTCCGGCTCCGTACCCACAGTTATTGTTGTTAGAATTACCTGCAGAGAAAACTTGAATCATTGTTGGGTTTAGTCTTATTTCTTGATCTACCTGTCTTGCAAGAGAAGTATATCCTGCATTACATCCATTAGAATAAGAAGAAGAAAAGATAACTGCAGAATCATTAGTATGAAACGAAACTGAATTGGGTAAACTAGAGCTATAGTTTTGAATAATTAAATCACATCCTGGAGCCATTCCACCCATAGTTGGGTCTAAATTTCCAGATCCTGCTATGATTCCAGCAGTCATATCACCATGAGTCCCTGTAGTCCCTGTCACTCCTGGTTGAGTCATCCTTCCAGTAAAATCGATATGCGGACCTACAATTCCATCGTCATTATCAACTACAACAACCCCAGTTCCATCATATTTTCTTCCTCCTTTATATCTTGTATTTACTAAAGTTGACCTATGCATATTTCTCGACAATTCATGTTCCGGTTTTCCTGGTTCGGGAGTTAAATCGATTAATCGAATAGAGTTATACTTTAATAAAGAATATATATCATTTGCGTTTACTGATACAAGAACTTTATTAACGTATTTATTTTTTGATTTAATGGATATTATTTCATCTCCCAATCTTTCTATACAAGTATTAAAATCTAAATCTTCATAGAAAGATAAAAACAAAATCACATTTCCTTCTTCTTTTGCCCATTCTGGATAAGGTAAATTTATTGCCAGCTCTGCTATTCTATCTTCATTTGTAATTTTCATCACACTTTTTATATTATAAGACAGCAAGTTGTTTTTGTCGAAATTTTCTGGAAAAGAAACCAAATAAGTATTCATTGGAATGTATTCTAAAAAAATCATTCCAGACTCAAGCATTTGTTCTTTTGAAGTTTGTGAAGGAATAGAATTAAATTGTACAAATTTATAATATCTATTTTGAACTGTTTTTTCTTTCTTTTTTGAAGAAACAAACTCTAAAATATTATTTGGGTAAAATTGAGTTCCAGATTTTAAATTAACAGGAAAATCGGTGTTGAATTGGGAGTAAGAAAGAGACCCAATAAAAAGGAAAGATAAGTAAAGTAAGTTTTTTTTCATTTTTGGTTATTTGTATTGCCTCTAAATTAATAAAATTGAGGTTGAGTTGCAATAAAAAATTTTATTAAAAAATAAAAATGCTTTAGATGAGGATGTTTAGGCGTTTTATAAGTTAAAAAAATATAATTAGCTGATAAATATCAGAATTGGAGACATATTATATACTATTTCATTAATTTTGTTCAGAATTTTTTAGAAAAAAACAATGATAGAAACTGATATACTTATAATAGGAGCAGGACCAACAGGACTTTTCACAGTATTTGAAGCAGGATTATTAAAGCTAAAATGCCATTTAATAGATTCACTTCCACAAGCTGGAGGACAGTGTTCTGAGATTTATCCAAAAAAACCAATTTATGACATTCCTGCATACCCAGATATTCTTGCTGGAGAGTTAACGGATAAATTAATGGAACAAATAGCTCCATTTAAACCCGGTTTCACTTTGGGAGAATCTGCTGTAACTGTAGATAAACATGAAGACGGAAGTTTTATAGTAACAACTAATAGAGGGACAAAACACAAAGCGCCAATTGTAGCAATTGCAGGTGGATTAGGAGTATTTGAACCAAGAAAACCACCTGTAGAGAATTTATCTAATTTTGAAGATAAAGGAGTAGAGTATATTATTAAGGACCCAGAATTTTATAGAGGAAAAGATGTAGTTATATCCGGAGGAGGAGATTCTGCTTTGGATTGGGCTTACTTTTTGGCAAATGGAGTAGCAAATAAAGTTTCTTTAGTTCATAGAAGAAACTCATTTAGAGGTCATTTAGATTCAGTACAAAAAGTAATGGACATGGCCGATAATGGAAAACTTAACTTAATTACTGAAGCCGAAGTAGTAGGAGTAAAAGGAGAGGACAACTTGAAAGAATTAGTTATAAAACACAAAACTCAAGGTGAAATTTTGGTAACTACCGATCACTGGATTCCTTTGTTTGGGTTATCTCCAAAACTTGGACCAATAGCAGATTGGGGATTAAACATTTCTAAAAACTCTATTGAAGTGGATACTTTTGATTACAGTACAAATATTGAAGGGATGTATGCGATAGGTGATGTAAATACTTACCCAGGGAAATTAAAATTAATTCTTTGTGGATTTCATGAGGCTACTCTTATGGTTCAATCGGCTTTTGCAAGAATTCATCCTGACAAGAAAAATGTATTGAAATATACAACTGTAAACGGAGTAAGTGGATTTTAGTAATTAAATTTTGGTTGTAATAATTACAAAGTTTAAAAAAAGAATACAAGAATGGATAACATAATAAAAGTAACAGTAATAGATAGAGTAGGAATAGCTCATGAATTGGAAGCTCCTACTGACATGAGTATGAATATGATGGAGGTATGTAAATCATATGAGTTACCTGTAGAAGGAACGTGTGGAGGAATGGCAATGTGTGCATCTTGCCACATGTACATTGAATCGGATACTGTACTTCCTCCAAAATCTAATGACGAAGAAGATATGTTGGACGAAGCTTTTTTTGTAGATGACGAAAAAAGTAGATTAGGTTGTCAACTTCACATTACTCCAGAGTTGGATAACTTAGTAGTTAAACTTGCACCCGTAGGGGAATAATTAATTTCTATTTTCTTACATTCGTTTTATGAATTATAGAAAGCTAGATTATTTTATTTTTTATACTTTGTTGTCAGTATCGGCAGCCATGTTGGTTTATGTTTCTCTTTTTTCAAAATCCCATTATGAAGGTTCAGAGTCCATCTATCATTATTTTCATTCAGCAGCAATTCTAGATCATCCAGATGTTGCTCTTAATCATTGGGGGAAACCATTATTTATTGCCCTTTCGGCACCATTTACTTATTTTGGAGTAAAAGGAGTAATGATTTTCAATAGTTTGGTGATGTTACTTTCTACTTATTTTTCTTTTAAACTAGGAAGAAGATTAGGATTTAAATTTGCTTTTCCTTTAGTAATATTTGTGCTGTTTTCGCCCGTCTATTTCAAATTTTCTCAATCTTGTTTAACAGAACCTTTATTTGGGTTAGTTGCTATTTCTTCGGCTTATTTTTTTATTTGCGAAAAGTATAAGCTTTCAGCAATTCTTATTTCATTCATTATATATTCTCGGTCTGAGGGCATGTTATTTATTCCTATTTATGGGTTTGCCTTAATCTTAAGAAGGCAATATAAAACCTTACCCTTTTTATTGACAGGGTTTCTTTTTTATTCAATTGTAGGGGTTTTTATTGGGAAAGGGTTTTTATGGTATTATTTCGATTATCCTTACAAGGCTGTAGTCGAAGGATATGGCAAAGGGCCTTTTTGGAATTGGTTTACTAATCAAGAATTGATTACGGGAACTCCTTTTTCAATTTACATAACAGCTTCCTTTTTTCTATTGATTATAATAAGTTTAATCAATTTTAAATCAATTTTTAATAAAAGCAATACTGTTCTACTTACTTTGGTAACTATTCCTGCTGTAATTTACATTTTTGGACATTCTTATTTATGGTACAAAGGATTAAGTGCATCTATTGGTTTGTTTAGAATCGTGGGAGGAGTAATTCCCTTGTTAGCAATTATTGCATTGTATGGAATAGACAAACTCGCAAGACTCTTATCGATTAACGAAAAGAGTAATTATATTTCCATTGCTTTCTTGTTATTTTTATGTTTTACAATGGTTAATTTCACTTTCCGAGGAAAAAAATCTATTATTTTAGAACAACCCTCTGAATTAGAGAAAACAGTATTAAAATCCATAGAATGGTTGGATAAAAATGGATACAGTGATAGAAAAATGTATACTTTTCAGGCTCATTATATTTTATATTATGGTGGAGATCATTTCGATAAATTCAATTCGAATGTGAGAAATGGTGTAGACAATAGAAAGCATCCTCACGATCAACTAGACATTCCAGATTTATTGATTTATGACAGTAAATTTTCACCACTTGAAGGGGGGTTGTTTTTAAAAAATATAGACACAACTTATTTGAAATCACGTAAGATATTTTATCCAGAAAATGAATTCAATGTTTATGGAGGTGGAAAATATTTTATTCAAATATTTGAAAGAGTACATTAAAAATTCTCCAAAGCTTTTCTATTGAAAACTAAGAAATTAAAGTTAAACAAGAAAGACCATTTTTGTTGTCTAAAATCCATGTAATTACTGGTGAAGCTTAAAGGCCCAAGGGCACTATTAAATACTAAAATAGCAGAAGCCATATAATGTTTTTTAGTATTTAGAAAATCAGGAGAATACTCTGCTCTTTTGTTATTATTTAAGATGTTAGCATAAGGAACAAAAGCATACCCTTCTAGTCTAAAATCTAAAGCTTTATATATGTTAACAACATTCTTTATTCCAAAAGCACTGTAAGTATGAGCTGATAAATCTGGGTTAAACTGAGTGTTATTTTCAGGTGTTGGGCTATATTGTGGAGCAATCAAAATACTGGATATATAGTTGTTGAAAAAGTCTTGGGTAGAGTGTACTCCATTTGCTTGTATACCTAAACTATAGTTTTTCGATAATTTGAAATATTTTTCGATTTCAATACTAAAATTATACCACCTGTGAGTAAACCTATCAATGGAATCAATACCAAGTACAGAAGTAGATCCAGGGCTATTAATTTCCACACCATTAACGAAACCTGCTTTAATTTTTATTCTACTTCCTTCTTTAGAATAATAAAAATTATTCAGACTATTTCTTTCATAAGTTAGACTCACATTATCCAAATAAAAGTCTGTTACATCTACTGTATCTGTAGATATGAATTGATCAGTTTGGTAATAATCATTTTCCATTAGCCCATTGTTATAATTTAGCTCAATTTTACCTTTATTATTAGATGGAAATCCTAAAGAAACTCCCCAAAAAGCTTCATTTTTAATCAAATAAGAAGGTTTTGTATCTTCAAAAAATGTAGAGAAACTGCGGTAATAATCCCATCTATTGTAGGTGACATGGGGTTCAATATAAAATGGAAAATCAAATGGAAAATCTATTCTTGGAGCAATATCTATTGAGTTATAAAATCTTCCAAAATAAAAATTAGATGCCGCTGTAAGGGAGACATATTTATTGATATTCTTGTAATCCAATCCCAAATACCCTGTATTATTAGATTTTGATGTAAAGCTACCTCCAATTCGTAAATCAAACTCGGGTTTCTTTTTCACTTTCACGGTCAATGAATAAGTACTATCGTTATCCATTTTTGTTAAAACAGGAAATATAAATTCAATTTTATCGTCCGTAATAAGTCTAAAAAAACGTTTTTTTAACACTTCAAGAGAGGTGTTTTTTTCTTTATTTATAAGAGAAGAAATGATGTATTGTTCTTCACTTTTTTTAACTCCTTGCACTTCTATTTTTGAAATTAGAATATTTTCACTGGCTCTTTTCATGAAAGAACTTCTTCTTTGCTGAAGAGAAGAATTATCTGATCTTCTAAAAATTACTGCTTTTATAGAGTCGATATTTTTAATAGTTTCTTCATAGCCAATTTGAATGGCTCTTGCTGTTTTATCAAAATCAAAAGTACCTATGTTTTCTACAGGAGGATTTAGAATAAAGTTATTGGGACAATTTATTTCAAAATTAGATTTTGATTGTATCATACTTCTTACTTGAGAAATAAGATCATAATCTTTTGGTTTACTTCTAGGTTGAGTTACCGAGCTACCAATGATTACATCAGGTAAAAAATCATTGTACATAACATCTGCAGGGAAATTATTATACAAACCTCCGTCTACCAATAATTTTCCATCAATTGTTAAAGGTGGAATGTAAAAAGGGAAAGTCATAGAAGCTCTCACAGTTTGAGATAAATTCCCACTTTTAAAGACAACTTCTTTGTTTGCATCAATATCTGAAGCAACACACCTAAAAGGTATAAATAAGCTGTCAAAATCATAGTTGGCGTAACTGGAAGGGATAGAAAATTTTTCTATCATAAAATAATCAATCAAAGAAGGGTCTGTTATATTAAGAGGAATTGTTGTATTTAGTTGTTTTAAATCTTGATTAAAACTAAACTGAACAATTTTTGCATTTTGGGATCTTTGTTTAAAAAAGTAGATATGTTTCTTATCAATCTCACCATTTGCAATGGCATAAAAGTCGGGAGAATTAGCCATCTGCTTTATTTGCTCTGGTGTATATCCAATGGAATACAATCCACCAACTAATGCCCCAGCAGAAGTTCCTGTAATGTAATCTATCGGAATATTGTGTTCTTCTAGCGCTATTAAAACTCCAATATGAGCCATGCCAGAAGCACCTCCTCCACTAAGTACTAATCCTACTTTTTGAGAATATGAAAACTGAACAATTACAATCATCCAAACTGAAATCATGTATTTTGAGAGTTTGTTATTCATTATTTAATAGTTTTTCAAAGCTTTAATCCTTTCAAATTTAAGGATTAAATTCAGTAAATATAGTTTGTGTATAACGAAATTTATAGTTTTTTATTTTAATGATCTGTTTTAGTTTCAAATGGAGAGTATTTGTATTATTTTTAACTTTCAAAAAACAACAAAAATGCAAAGAGATACTATAATATTTGATTTAATAGAAGACGAAAAACACAGACAACTGAATGGAATTGAGTTGATAGCTTCTGAAAATTTTGTAAGTGAGCAAGTTATGCAAGCTATGGGAAGTGTGTTGACTAATAAATATGCCGAAGGATTGCCAGGAAAAAGATATTACGGAGGTTGCGAAGTAGTGGATAAAGTAGAGCAGTTGGCAATTGATAGAATTAAAGAATTATTTGGTGCTGTGTGGGCAAATGTTCAACCCCATTCTGGAGCTCAAGCAAATGCAGCAGTTATGTTAGCAATTTTAAATCCTGGAGATAAGATTTTAGGATTTGATTTGTCGCACGGTGGGCATTTAACTCACGGGTCGCCAGTAAATTTCTCAGGAAAATTATATAAAACTTCTTTTTACGGAGTAGAAAAAGAAACGGGAAGAATAGATTACGACAAATTGGAAGCTACGGCAAAAGCAGAGCAACCAAAATTAATTATATGTGGAGCATCTTCTTACGCTAGAGATTGGGATTATGCAAGGTTTAGAGCGATTGCAGATTCTGTAGGTGCTTTGTTATTGGCAGATGTCTCTCACCCATCGGGATTAATTGTTTCGGGATTATTGAACGACCCAATACCTCATTGTCATATTGTAACCACTACAACTCACAAAACATTGAGAGGACCAAGAGGAGGTGTGATCATAATGGGGAAAGATTTTGAAAACCCTTGGGGAATAAAAACACCAAAAGGAATGACAAGAAAAATGTCTTCTCTATTAGATTCTGGCGTATTTCCAGGAACACAAGGTGGACCATTAGAGCATGTAATTGCAGCAAAGGCAGTAGCTTTTGGAGAAGCATTGAAACCAGAGTTTAAAGAATATGGAGTTCAAGTAATTAAAAATGCTCAAGCAATGGCATCTGAGTTTGTAAAAAGAGGTTACGAAATTATTTCTGGAGGAACAGATAATCACTCTATGTTGATTGACTTAAGAAGTAAAGGAATTACAGGAAAAGAAGCAGAAAACACTTTGGTATTGGCAGACATAACCGTAAACAAAAATATGGTTCCGTTTGATGATAAATCACCATTTGTAACTTCGGGAATAAGAATTGGAACTCCAGCAATTACAACTAGAGGTTTGGTAGAAGCAGATATGCCTAAAATTGTAGAATTGATAGACGAAGTGTTGATGAACAAAGACTCTGCAGAAAAAATTGCAGGAATAAAAGCAAAAGTGAATACATTGATGGGAGGAAGGCCGCTTTTTGCTTATTAAAAAAAATAGGTTAAATAGTGTAGAACTTACTTTAAATCAAAATCCTAATAGAAAACATACTCGAAATCTACATTAAGGACAAATAAGAAAGTTCTGGTTTATTCATCTATGATTTTAAAATGACGAATGGTGTAGTGAAGAGCAAGGTAAATTTAAGTATGAACATGTTCATTTTTTACAAATAGGTAAAAAGTAGGTTCATTTTCATTCATATCAGTTGCTATAAACAAAGACCATTTATTATTGCTTAAAAAAGAAAATGGTTGTGGACTTATTAAAACAGTCCCAAAAAATATATTTCACATTTTTTTTAGGTAATATTTCAATGAATAGAAAGGTGAATTGGTATACTGAAACCTGGTTTATTATGACAGATGAATAAATAGTTGTTACCAAGGAAAGACACCTATTAGTTCTTCGGCAGTTACTCTACTATCCGAACAACCTATATAGAGAATATCAGGATTTTGACCTTTAGAAAGATAATTGAAATAGTTTGCGTCAATATTTAATTTATCTTGAACCCAGCTTTGATTGTTCTTGAAATTTGCTTTATATCCATTTTTTTAAGTTGATGTTAATCGTTCTGTGAAGTTTTACTAGTATTTTTTTAGATGATAGTATCTAACGAATATACCAATTTATTCCCCAATATTATTACTGTTATATGGGTAGGATTTTTTCCAATTTTCCCTCTAGACATGGCTTAAAAAAGAGTAAATCACAACTAGGAATCAGAGTAAAACTATTGATTTTTATACTCTAGTACTTTTTCCATGAATAAAGATGCCGAGCCGAGTTCAGTTATCATTTATTCACTATTAATTACCTAAGCTGAATGGATAACTTCTAGCAAAGTTCTAAAAGCACCAAATTTACCCCCATACTTTTGTGTGTGTTCTTGCTGTAAAGCAGGAGCAAACTCAGTTTGGTATTTAATGTAAGTAGTCATGTCTGGAGCAAAATATTGAATTGAATATGCCATTCCACCATCTTCTTCAGCAAGGATTCTACACACTTTGTTTTCTGTAAAACAACCAGTCTCCATTACTTTTGGGATGTGAATTTCTTTCATCCAAATCAACCATTCTTTTTGAATAGTTGCGTCAATATTTATTGTTACGTTATATAAAATCATAGGACTAAAGTATAATATTCTCTTTGAATAATTTGATTGCAATCGATAAAAGAATAATTCCAAACACTTTTCTTAGTACAGCCAATCCACTTTTACCAATTTTTCTTCCAATAAAGTTAGAACTTCTTAGAATAAAATAGATAATAACGACATTGATTAGGATACTAACTAAGATACTCATTGTTTCGTATTCTGCCCTTAGCGAAATAATGGTTGTCATTGTTCCTGCACCTGCTATAATTGGAAAAGCAATTGGAACTATAGAACCCGAGTTTCCACCATCTACATCTTTAAATAGGGTAACTCCAAGGACCATTTCTATCCCTAGGAAAAACAAGATTAATGAACCTGCCACAGCAAATGAATTAACATCTACTCCAAACAATGCTAGTACATTATCACCAAAGAATAAGAATAAAATCATAATTATACCAGCCACTAATGTTGCCTTTCCTGATTCAATTTTTATTCCTTTGTTTTTTATGTCAAGAACAATAGGAATAGAACCAATAATGTCTATTACGGAGAATAAAATAAGTGAAACGGAGAATATTTCTTTTGCGTTTAATACCATACCTGATTTTTTTGTTTTTTGAAATCGAGTGCAAAGGTAGAACTAATAATTAAAGAGAATAACATAATAGGTTAAATTATTCTTAATAAAATAAATTTATTCTATTTTAAATCCATTTTTTATAAACGTAACAAATTCTTTTCGAGTACTTGAATTCGTAAAAACATTTTTTATAATAGAAAAAACCGTTTTTTTTGTTTCCAAAGCATTGGGCGTAATAGGCGGTAAGCTACTTTTTGTTTCTTGTTCTTCTTTTACTTCTCCATCTGCAATTTCATCTGCTACCGCAAAATTCCTTTTAGAGGATTTTTGATAGCCCAATTTTTCTTGTAATAACCCTAAGTTATTATAAGCAATAGAATCTTCGGGATCTAGTTTTACAGCAATTTCATAATCGGCAATTCCTCCTTTTGTATCTCCCATTCTGTCTTTCACAAATCCTCTACTTGCATATCGGTAAGCATAGTCAGGGTCTAATTTTACACTGGTGTTCATATCTCCCAAAGCTTTGCCGTATTGTTCGGTATTAAGAAAACAAACGCCTCTTTCGCTATAATATATTGCGTTAGTTGGTTCTTCCTCTATTGCTTTATCTAAAAATAGAATGGCTTCGGCTAGTTTGCCTTTCTTTATTTTTTCTAAAGATTTTATGTAAAATTTATTGCTCATGGTTTCGTAAATTTAAGCTAATTAATGCAAACAAATATTACTTTTTTAATTTCTTTAGATTTTCCAGTTCACTATCAAAATCAAGGTTGTTTTCTATGGTGTTTATTATTTTTCTTGCTTTGCTTAATGCATGATTTGGATAAATTGAATCATAAATTTCTTTTTCAGATAGATTCATCAAAAGTCCTTCGTTAAAGTTTTTTCTATAAGGATCTCTAGCCCATTCTAAGTAACTTTCTTCAAAGAGAGTCAGTTCATTATTCTGTAATAAGGAATCGGTTATTTCTGCTTCTCTTACTCCGGTCATTCCATATTCTAGGGATTGAATTTTAATTACAAAGCTGTAATTTTTGAAAGGAAAACTCAGTGATGCCAAATAGGAAATCCCTATAGGTTCTTGAGATATTTTGAAGAGTGTTTTTATCATTTTATAGGAGTTAATATCTTTTATATTTACTTCTATTAATCCACCTTTGTTTGCAGAGAGTTCTTTTCTGTAGAATTCTCTCACTACATCAATCTCATCCAAATAGGGTAAATCAGGTTTCGTATCAAAAAAGTTAATGGATAATGCAACCGTTTGTTCTTTGTTAATCCATTGCTTAAAGTTTTCGTTTTCCTTCGCAACTTCCCAATCAAAAGTTGGAAAAGTAATGGAGTTGATATTTATTTTTTTGTTTTTGAATAAAGAGAGCATAGTTATTTTTTTAAATGGAAATTTTTTTATTGAAAAAGGAAAAGTCTTAATCTTTTAGTATGATTAGTTTTTTACATCAAATGTTAGCACCTCTTGCTTTGCAATTCTAAATTCCTCCACAATTTCTTTTATAATCTCTCCAGCAGGTTTTATAGAATGAATTAATCCAGAAATTTGTCCAATTTCTAGTTCTCCGTTTTCTAAATCTCCCTCAAACATTCCTTTTTTTGCTCTTCCTTTTCCTAGTAATTGAATTAACTCTTCTTTGCTAGATCCTTTTTCATAAGCTTCTGCCACTTTGTTATAGAAAGGATTCTTAATCAAACGAACAGGAGTAATTTCTTTCAGTGTAAGCTGAGTATCTCCTTCTTTGGCATCAATAACAGTATTCTTAAAATTAATATGAGCCGAAGATTCTTCAGAAGCTACAAATCTACTTCCAATCTGCACTGCATCTGCACCCAAAGTCATGGCAGCAAGCATTGTTCTTCCTGTTCCAATTCCTCCAGCAGCAATCAATGGAATTTGTATCGCTTCTTTCACCATAGGAATTAAACACAATGTAGTAGTTTCATCTCTTCCGTTATGTCCACCTGCTTCAAATCCTTCTGCAACCACTGCATCCACACCAGCACCTTGAGCTTTTAGTGCAAACTTTACACTAGAAACAACATGAATTACTTTTATTCCGTGATTTTGCAATTGCTTTGTCCAAGTTTTAGGATTTCCCGCAGAGGTAAATACAATAGGAACTTTTAATTCTATAATGGATTCAATGTGTTTGTCAATGTCGGGATACAACATGGGTAAATTAACCGCAAAAGGTTTGTCGGTTGCTTTTTTACATTTAATAATGTGTTCTCTAAGAACCTCTGGATACATAGATCCCGAACCAATTATTCCTAATCCTCCTGCATTGCTTACAGCACTTGCAAGTTGCCAGCCACTACACCAAATCATTCCAGCTTGAATAATAGGGTATTGGATATTAAAAAGTTGAGTTATTTTATTCATATTAATCTTCTCTTGGTGTTGGGTAATTGTCTTTTTTGTTTCCTCCCCAAAAAGTTTGTTTTTACCCTCCAAAAATACGATTTGTTTGAACTAATTGTATTCAAATAATATTTTTTTCTTATTCTTATTTAGAATAAATAAAAATAAGGGTATATTTGTTCATCAAAAAAACAACAACATGGAAAACAATACTGACCATAACCATACATTACTTCATTCTCAGAATATAGGAAGTGTTTCGATCTGTGAAGGTTGTAACGAAATAAATTTTTTATTAAAAGAGACATCTATGTTTATGCCTTTTTCTGATTTTAAAATTTTAGCAATAAGTATTTTAAATTCTAGAAAAAAGAATGAAATAAGAATAGGACATATGATAATAAAGATACCTAATCAATCAATTTTTATTCGATTAACTTTTGGTGAATACAATGAATTATTTGAGTTAATCAATATTGTAAAGCTATTATTAAATGCAAAACAAATAATTAACAATGTGTATTAATAGAGCTAATTATAGATTAGCTTACTTAACTTTAAACTCTAGTGAGAAGGCAATTAATGAATTATTTAAGATTATAAATTCGGATATCTCCGTGTTGAAGGAGGGGAATAATTATTATTTCTCAGAAGAAAGAAGAAAAGTATATAATAAGAAACTAAAAAAACTAAACAGAAAAAGATAATATGGACATGAATTTAAAGGAATTAGAATTTCAATTAAGTTGTCCTGATGGAGTCAATGGAATTGAAGTGGCAAAAAGGATGAATGAAACCAATAGAAATTTGATTAAAAAAACGATTGATTCATTAAAAGTGAATACATATGATATAGTGTTGGAGATTGGACATGGTAATGGGATTCACATTAATTATTTGTTAGAAAAGGCCAAAGGGATTCAATATATTGGAGTTGAGATTTCTAAAACCATTCATAATTAAGCGATAAGATTAAATCAAAGTTCATTTATAGAGAATAGAAAGGAATTCATCCTATATGAAGGAATTAACATTCCTTATGATGACAATACATTTGATAAAATATTTACTGTTAATACAATTTATTTTTGGGAGAATAGAGTTCAATTTTTGGCAGAAATAAAAAGAGTCTTAAAAGCTGATGGGGAATTCTCAATCGGTTTTGTGAATGAAAGCTCTATGAGAGAGTTGACCTTTGTAAAGAATCGGTTTGAATTATTTTCAAAAGAAAAAACTAATAAATTAATTGGAGAAACAGGATTATATATTATTTCTGAATTTACTGAAATAGAAAGTATAACTAACAATATAGGAGAGTTGACTAATAGAAAGTGCTATGTAATAAAAGTAAAAATACCTTAATATATGATGCTTGTCATAGCATATGAATTTATTAAGACCGAATTTTGCTTTACTGATGTGACTTATCTTATTTAGAATCATTTTAAATTATGATGGTAGTCATATTTTATTAACCGACAAAGGAATAATTTTGTGACAGATAAATATTAAAAACAAAACAAACAAAAAACAATAACATGTTAAAACGATTATTTTTCATCTCGGCTTTTGCTGCGATATCAACAACAAATTTCTCTCAAGTCTTATCAGACTCTGTAACTATGGCCCCTGGATATGCCAATCAAGTTTATTATGAGTTGAGTTCAGGAACAAAGACTATTTCTAACAGTACAAATTGGGACTTACAATTTTCATCAAATTTAATGTCTGGTTCAATTAGAATAAATGGAGGACAAGGAGTAGAACTTTTCGAAGCCAATACTTCTGATACGTCAAATTTTGCAACGTCTACTATAGATACTTCATCATTAACTAATCTATATGATGGATACTTAAGTTGGGAACAAGATGCTTTTACTGCCCAAGCAACTGGTCACCCTAATTATGGATGGGGAATCTATACTGGAGCTGGAAATTTAACAGGGATTAAAGTTTATGTAATTAAATTAACATCTGGAGTTCTTAAGAAAATTTGGATAAGAAATTTCATTGCTAGCGGAAATATTATATTTAGTATTGCTGACTTAGATGGAAGTAATATGACAACAAAGACGTTAAATAGATCTACTTATTCAACCAAAAGATTTTTTTATTATGACGTAGAAAATGATTCTATATTGGATTCAGAACCAGCAAAAGCGAGTTGGGATTTTGTGTTTAGAAAATACTCTAAAATGGTCGCTCCAGGTACTTATTATAATGTCACTGGTGCTTTGACAAACGCAAACATAGGTGTTGCACAAGTAGATAATACTCCAACTGCTGATGCAAAAACAAATTATTCTAATTACTCATTGGATAGCTCAATAAACATACTAGGATATGATTGGAAGTCATTTAATATGTCTACTTTTTCTTGGGATATTACAGACTCTTTATCTTACATCATTAAAAATTATAACGAAGACGTTTGGCAAGTTATATTTACTGGAACAACAGGAAGCTCACAAGGTAAAATGTATTTTACGAAAGAAAAGATTGCTACAGTAAGTTTAGAAGAAAATACACCAGTACTGAATGTTGGAGTATATCCCAATCCTACTAGTTCTGTTTTAAACATTAATTTTGAATTAGTAAATTCTTCTTTTCCAGCAATGATTAATCTTTTTGATATGAATGGAAGAGTTGTAAAGATGATATCTAATGATTTTCAAAATTCAGGATTTAATCAATTAAAAACAGATATTTCTGAGTTGCAAAGTGGAGTTTATTTCTTGCAAATAAAATCAGGAAGTAATTCAATTACAAAAAGAGTAGTAAAACAATAATGGCTAACTAATTTTGGCACTGCTTAATATGAAACATTTAATTACAATATTATTATTTATCCTTGTAGGTTCTGGGTTTTCTCAGAACTACAAGGTTATTGTAGTTGATGCAAGTAATAAAGTTATTCCTTTTGTAAATACACAAGTCACTTATGAGTTTAATAATCAAAAGAAAGAATTACAAACTCTCTCAAATGGCGAAGGGGTTTTATTTATCGATACCAATTGGATCAATGTAAAACTAAAGCTAAAACACGTAAGTTACCAAACAAAATTTAGTACCGTAAACTCTAAGAATAAGAAAGTAATGATGTACTTGGATAATACGGAACTGACAACCTTTGTGGTTACAGGTCAATATTCATCCAGTTCGGTTGATGAGTCTGTGCATAAAGTAAAAGTGATAGATTCTAAAAGGATTGAAGCTCAAGGAGCTGTTAATTTACAAGAACTAATGGAACAAGAAATGAATGTACGTGTTTCTCAGGATAATACACTAGGTTCATCCATGAGTATTCAAGGATTATCTGGAGAAAATGTAAAAATACTAATTGATGGAGTTCCTGTAGTAGGGAGAATGAATGGGAGTATCGATTTATCTCAAATTAACTTGAATAACATAGAAAGAGTAGAGATAGTAGAAGGTCCACTCTCAGTAAATTATGGAACCAATGCACTGGCAGGAACTATTAATTTGATAACTAAAAAGAATAAAAAGAAATTTGGAGCAAGAGCGGAAGGTTATTATGAAACAATTGGTCAATATAATTTTAATGCCTCTGTAGATTTAGCAATTAAATCTCATGCTTTTACATTTTCTGGAGGAAGAAATTTCTTTGATGGATACTCAGAAGTAGATACTTCTCGAGTACAACAATGGAGACCAAAGGAGCAGTTGTTTGGAGCAATAAAATATTCGAATACTTACAAAAAAATAACTTATCAATTTACTTCAGATGTATTTGAAGAAGAATTAATTTCAAGAGGAGAGCCAAGAAGTCCTTATAAGGAAACTGCTTTTGATGATTATTTTACCACGACAAGATTTTCAAATTCTTTGAATCTAACTTATAAAGCCAATAAAAATTCAGTAATTAATATCCTTGGAGGCTATAATTATTACAAAAGGATAAAAACAAAATACCTAAAAGATTTAGTTACGATTGATTATCAAATTATAGACGACCTTTCTTCAAGAGATACTTCAGTATTCGATTTGGTTTTTTCTAGAGGAACTTATTCCTTTTCTAAAGACAGCAGTAAATTAAATTATCAATTAGGGTATGATATCAATGTAGAAGCAAACAAAGGAAAAAGGATAAATGATGGAAGAAAGGAGATTGGTGATTACGCCATTTTTGGAAGTTTAGAATACCGCCCAAATACAAAAACAGTTATTCGTCCTGGGTTGAGGTATAGTTATAATACGGCCTATGAAACTCCACTTATCCCATCTTTTAATGTAAAATATGATTGGTCAAAACATTTAACTTCAAGATTATCCTGGGGAAAAGGATTTAGAGCTCCCTCACTTAAAGAATTACATTTTCTGTTCGTAGATTTAAATCACAATATATTAGGAAATAAAAATTTAGTAGCAGAAAATTCAGATAACTTTATGTTGCAATTTAACTACAAAAGAGGAATAAAAAGAGGGGTATATAATTTTGGATTAAGTGGTTTTTACAATGCTGTGAATAATCAAATAAGCCTTGTCCTTAGAGATGCAACAGAGCAATTATATACCTATACTAATATTGGGAAATTTTTTAGTCAAGGAATTAATCTTAATTCTGGATTTAAATACAAAACCTATAGAACAGACATAGGATTTTCTTGGGTTGGTCGATATAATAATGAATACACAAACCACTCTTCATTAGACAAATTTTTATATACACCAGAAATAATGGCGAGTTTTGGTTACGAAGTTAAGGAATGGCAATCTACATTTAATTTGTTTTATAAATATACAGGAAGAGTCTTAGGCTTCGTAGAAAGTGAATTTGATGAAGTTTCGCAATATGAAATAGAAGCTTATAGCATGATGGATGTATCGGTAATAAAATATTTTTTTAAAAAGAAACTAAGTATTACTCTAGGAGCAAAGAACCTATTTGATGTGGGTAATATTAACTCAAATCAATTAACAGGAGGAGTTCATAGTGGAGCAGGAAATAATATCCCTGTAGCTTGGGGTAGAACTTATTTTACAAGATTGGTAATTAATTTATAACTTTAACTTATGAAAAATGTAGTGTACTTCTTAACCTTACTTTTACTTTTCTCTTGTTTAAAAGAAGAAGAACCGATTCAACCTTTTGATAGAGGAGGAGTCCAATTTGGAGGAATTGACATCAATAATAATGCAGATTATTCAAAGCAAATTTATTACGACATGGAATCTAATAAAGTTGTAAGGACAGTAAATAGGACGTCTTGGGATTTAGGATTTGAATCTTCTCCAACAGGAATAAATATAGTAACTAATACTTCATGTAAAATGGAAGTTTCGAAAACAGGTGAAACTGATTTTAATAATGTTACTAATTTGGGAACAATGACATTAAATTACGATTGGGATGATGCTTCTGGGAATCCAGATTTACTTGCATTCCGTGATTGGATCATTACTGGAATACCTACCAATGAAGTATTTGTTGTTAATAGGGGCGAAAAACCTAATCTCAATTCCAGAGGTTTTAAAAAAATAAAAATTGTATCAGCTAATGCCACAGAGTTTGTGATTGAATACGCAAACATTAATGGAACTGATTACCACACAAAAACGATTACTAAAAACACCAATAAAAATTTCACTTCTTTTTCTTTTGAAGAAGGGGGAGTAATTGTAGAAGTTGAACCAGATAAAAACGATTGGGATATAGTCTTCACTCAATACCTTATTACTTATTATGATTTTGTGCCACAAATTAATTACTCTGTGAATGGAATACTAATTAATAACAAACAATGCAAAGGAGTAAAAGTATTTGACAAAAAATTTATTGATATTTCTATTTTAGATATTAGTAATTATACATTAACAGATTCAGTAAACATAATAGGTTTTGACTGGAAATTTTATGATTTTGTTGAATCTACTTATGCAATAGTACCTGGAATGAATTACATCATCCAAGATACTGATGGATTTTATTATAAAATGAGAATGATTGATTTCTATAGTACTTCAGGGATTAAAGGAAGTCCTAGATTTGAATTTGAAAAACTATAGTATTCTTGATTATTTCAAGAATTTGTTTTCTATAAATTCCTCTCCTGATTAAAAATTTCAGCAACTGCAGATTTATATTTCACAGGATTGGTTGCTTTTTTAATCTTTTTATATGTTTTCTGAGGATTGGTAAACGATTGTGAAAAGTAATCCCAGAATCCAAGCATTTTCATTTTGATAGGAGTTGGCCCCGATAAATAATCGTCATATTCTCTGTAAATTGTATCGTGAAATTCTTTGAAGATTTCAAATCTATTTTCAGGATATTCTTCGGTATTGTTTTTTATCATGCTAGGCAAAAAAGGATCGGCAATTAATCCTCTTCCAATCATAAAATGATCTACAGAAGGAAACCTATTTCTAATCTCTTTATAAGTTGCTACAGAAGTAATATCTCCATTGTAATATAACTTATGCTTGGTATTATCCACACACTTCTGAAAACCGTCTAAATCAACTCCGCCTTTGTAAAGTTGTTTTCCAATTCTTGCGTGAATTGCAATGTTCTTAAGAGGGTATTTATCCAAAATAGGTAATGTATCCAAAATCTCCTCGGCATTGTCGTAGCCCATTCTCATTTTCATAGAAACGATAATATCTGTTTCGTTATGAATTCTTTTTAAAATATGATCTATTTTCTCTCCTTGGCACACTAGTCCAGAGCCCATTCCTTGTTTGGTAACCATAGGATAAGGACAACCCAAATTCCAGTTTAATTCTTTGTAGCCAAATTTTTGAATGTATTTTACTACAAAAATAAATTCATCAGCATCATTAGTCATTACTTGAGGAATAACAGTAAGTGTATTGTTATTTTCGAGTAAAATATCTCTTTCGTAAGCCCCTCTAATATTCAATTTTCCGTTCAGCCGAATGTAAGGCGAATAAAAAGTATCTATTCCTCCAAAATGAGCATGAAAAGCATTCCTGAATCTAAAATCAGTAAATCCTTGCAATGGAGAAGATAGGAGCGTGGGTTGCATTAAAATATTATTAGTTGAACAAAGATAGAATTTTAGATTATTACTGCTACAAAAGAGAAAAAAATAAGATTAATAAATTTATATTACCTTTATATTATTCATCTAATGATAAAAACAAAAACATATAAAATAATTAGTCTACTTATGGCAATGATGATTTTCATGTCATCCTTGGGATATAGTTTGGACATTCATTATTGTGGGGGAGAGTTTTTTGATTTTAGTATACTTGGAAACGTTAAGTCTTGCCAAAAAATTGATACCGATACTTCTAAAGAGAAATTTATAAACAAGAGTTGTTGTGATTTGAAACAATTTAAAATTGAAACAGCAAAAAGTTTCGAGCAATCTTCCTCTGATTTAATAGTACAGTCTGTATCTTTTAATCTTCCTTTTCTTTTTTGTTCTTTGTTATTCAAAGGAATAAAAGTAGAGTGTTATAATAAATGGGTGCTAGAATCTCCCCCCGAGATTAAATCGAATAAAGTTTATTTTAAGGTTCAGTCTATTTTAATTTGATTGACTATTAATTGCATTCAAAACTTAGCATTATACGCTATTTTATCAATTAATAATCAATACTTTAATTAAATAAAATGAAAAAATTTATATCAATTATATCAATCATGCTATTCAGTTTAATGGCAATGAGTCAATCTAATGTTTACCTAAAAATTAATCATAAATTAGGAACAAGTGCATTTGCATTTAACAGTAATCAAGTAAATGATTTAGGAGACAAACTAAATGTAACTCGATTACAATATTATGTAACACCTTACTCTATAACACATGATGGAGGAACTGTTACTCTATTAAACAATGTTATATTAGTAGACGCAGGCCTAGCTACTTACGATTCTTTAGGGAATTTTGGAATTACAACAATAGAAAAAATAACTTTTGCAATAGGAGTAGACTCAAGTCTTAACCATTTAGATCCTTCTTTAGCTTCTGGAGCATTAGCACCAAAATCTCCATCCATGCATTGGGGTTGGTCACCAGGTTACAGATTTATTGCTTACGAAGGAAAAGCTGGAACAACAAATCCACCAACTCAAACCTACGAACTTCATGCACTAGGTGATCACAATTACCACTACATTACGATTACTACAGCAGGTACAACGGATGCAAATGGGAAAGTAATAGAATTGAATGCAGACTATTTGAAAGGATTGAATGACATCAATGTAGCTTCTGGATTATTGGAACACGGAGAAACGGTCAACACAAGTAGGATTATAGATAATTTCAAGAACCATGTTTTTACTTCTATAGAAGGAAATCCATCTGTAGGAATTAATTTCAAAGATAAATCTACTTTTAGTTTATCAATTTTTCCAAATCCGATAGTTGATGGAAGTTCTGTTACCTTTACTACTTCAGAGCTATTAGAAAATTCACAACTTATAATTACCGATATTCAAGGTAAAAGAATTGTAAAAAGACTTTTGACTAACGAAAAAACAATAATCAATAATCTTTCTTCAGGGACTTATGTTGTTTCTATTTTTCAAGGAGGAAAATACGTTACGAGTAGAAAGATGATTGTTACAAATAATCAATAGGATTGTGAGTAATAAATTTATAATTGCTGTAATACTCAGCACTTTTTTATACTTTTCCTGTAAGAAAGAGGAACCTAAAGGAGACGCATATCACGTAACAACTCCTTATGCATTGGAATTTGGAAATTTACCCACACCCATAATCCCCATAGATAATCCAATGACCATAGAAGGAGTGAAACTGGGAAGACTTCTATTTTATGATAAAAGATTATCAAGTGATGAATCTATTTCTTGTGGAACTTGCCATGTTGCCGAGAATGGTTTTTCGGATACAAATCGATTTTCAATTGGTGTTTTGGGATTACCTGGAGGAAGGCAAGCAATGACTACTGTCAATATGTTGTGGAATAGCAACCAGTTTTTTTGGGATGGAAGAGCAAATTTATTGAGAGATCAATCTCTTCTACCTATCCAAGATTCTCTAGAAATGCATGAAACATTGCCTAGTATAGTTGCAAAATTAGAGTCTTCGGCATTCTATAAAAATCAATTTTTTAGAGCGTTTGGAAGTACTGAAGTTACAACTTTCAATATTTCTAAAGCCTTGGAACAGTTTATGAACTCTATTGTTTCGTACAACAGTAAATTTGATAAAGCGGAAAGAGGTGCAGTAGTATTGACATTATCTGAACAAAGAGGAAAAGATTTATTTTATAAAGAATATAATGCTTTTTTTCCTGCCACTTCTGGTGCAGATTGTTCTCATTGTCACTCGGGAGGTAATTTTGAGAATGATTTGTACATGAATAATGGATTAGATAATGATGCTGACATGATGGATGATGGAAGAATGAAAGCAACCTTAAGTACAGCAGATAAAGCAAAATTTAAAGTGCCATCTTTAAGGAATATTGCTCTTACTTTTCCTTACATGCATGACGGTAGATTTAAAA
>CAJJDF010000069.1 GCA_905182785.1 uncultured Flavobacteriales bacterium | reverse complement strand
TATTCGGTTTTAATATCTGCCACAAATTCTTTGGAAGAATTTCCCAGTAATTTCTCAACTACTGTTACAGAACGAGAAGCATCCAACACATGAATAGTTTGTCCTTTGGTGTAGCTTTCTTCAATTTTCACAGCTGTATGAACTCTAGAAGTTGTAGCTCCACCAATCAATAATGGAATAGTTAATCCTGCTTTTTCCATTTCTTCGGCAACTGTAATCATTTCATCCAAAGAAGGTGTAATTAAACCACTAAGTCCAATTACATCTACGTTTTCTTCTATTGCTTTTTTAATAATATCTTGGGTAGGAACCATTACACCCAAATCTACAATGTCATAATTATTACAACCCAAAACCACACCCACAATGTTTTTTCCAATATCATGAACGTCTCCTTTTACGGTCGCCATCAATACTTTTCCGTTAGGTTTTACTTCTCCGTTTTTTGCTTCTTCAATAAATGGATTTAAATAAGCTACCGCTTGTTTCATTACTCTAGCAGATTTTACTACCTGAGGCAAAAACATTTTACCTGACCCAAATAAATCTCCCACCACATTCATCCCATCCATCAAAGGACCTTCAATTACTTCAATAGGTTGGTCAAATAACAAACGACATTCTTCGGTATCTTCAACAATGAACTCAGTTATTCCTTTAACTAGTGCGTGCGTAATTCGAGATTTCACATCCGTTTCTCTCCAAGTTAAATCCCTCTCTTTTTTCTTTCCGTCACCTTTTACACTTTCTGCATATTCCAATAAAACTTCAGTTGCATTGTCATTTCTGTTCAACAATACATCCTCTACTTTATCCAATAACTCTTTCGGGATTTGATCGTAAATCTCCAACATAGTTGGGTTTACAATTCCCATGTCCATTCCGTGTTGTATAGCGTGATACAAAAATGCAGAATGCATGGCTTCTCTTACTTTATTATTTCCTCTAAACGAAAATGAAACATTACTCACGCCTCCACTAATTCTAGCTCCAGGCAAGTTTTCTTTTATCCATTTTGTTGCATTAAAAAAATCGACAGCATAATTATTATGCTCAGGAATTCCTGTAGCAACAGGAAAGATATTAGGATCAAAAATAATGTTTTGAGGCGGAAATTTTACTTTGTCCACCAAGATGTCGTAAGAGCGTTTACAAATTTCAATTCTTCGTTCGTAGCTGTCTGCTTGTCCACTTTCATCAAATGCCATAACAATAGTTGCGGCACCATACATTTTTACTTTTCTTGCTTGTTCAATGAATTTTTCTTCCCCTTCTTTTAAACTAATTGAATTTACAACTCCTTTACCTTGAATGCATTTAAGTCCAGCTTCTATGATTTCCCATTTACTGGAATCAATCATTACAGGAATACGAGCAATGTCTGGCTCAGAAGCGATTAAGTTTAAAAACTTAACCATGGCTTCTTTTCCATCCAACATCCCTTCGTCCATGTTTACATCTAAGATTTGCGCACCACCTTCCACTTGGTCCCGAGCAACATCAAGTGCTTCATCAAATCGTTCTTCTTTTATTAATCGTAAAAATTTACGAGAACCTGTTACATTAGTTCTTTCCCCAATATTTACAAAATTGGTTTCTGGTGTAACGATTAATGGCTCTAGTCCACTTAGTTTTAGGGTATACTTTTTCATTTTCTTTTTTACCAATTTTTTATGATGCTTGACTTTACATCACTATGATTTAAGCCAGATTTTATAGTTAGTTCTAAAAAGTCATTGATTAAAGAATGTAGCCTTTTCATTTTTCTTGCATCATCTATCTAGACCTTTACAACTGAAGCCACAAGTAATTCTGTAGAAATAAATTTTTTCAAAACTCTTCGAACCTTCTATTTTTTTTCTTTATAAAACGAGCAAACGTCTACATCACCACACTCCAGTTGTCCATTCCTGAGCTATTCATCCAATCTTTGTATTTTTCTTCCCCCCCTCTTGCAGCCCAATCCGAATCAATTGCAAGTTTTGCAGATATTCCTCCTCTTGGGTTACAAATCATTTCTATTCTCATTCTGTCCGGTTCGTATACCTCCATCAAGTGATCGTAAAAAATATTAATTAATCTTTCGTAAGAAACCACAATATCTCTCAAGTGAAACGAATACATTTTCAATGATTTTAATTCAATAATCTTTTTGTTTGGATACATAGTCAAAAATATCGTAGCAAAGTCTGGTTGTTCTTTTACTCCCAAGAAGGTAAACTCAGGTATTTTAATTTTAATCTCATACGCTTGTCTCGAAGGGTTTGGAATTGCTTCCAAAATTGTTTTATCAATTTCTTTGTATAGTTTAGGTGTAGCCATTTTTATTTATGTTTTTTTAATATTTGACATTCGCCTGATTCTTGGGTTATATATTTCCTTTTTCAAGGGAATGACAATGTTGTTAGTTTTGTTATTGTTAATCCTGATTAATTTCTCGAGGCTTATAGTTACTGGCTAAATCAGCAATTGCTTTTATGTGAGCAGGAGTTGTACCGCAACAACCTCCGACAATATTTAGTAATCCTTCTTCTAAGAAAACCTTTATTTGTTCTGCCATCATTTCTGGCGTTTCGTCATATTCCCCAAACTCATTGGGTAAGCCAGCATTAGGATGTGCACTGACAAGAAAGGCCGATTTTTTGGACATTACTTGTAAATAAGGGCGTAAATCTTTTGCTCCCAAAGCACAATTAAGTCCAATGCTTGTGATTGGGGCATGCTCGGTTGAGATTAAAAAAGCTTCTGTGGTTTGCCCAGAAAGTGTTCTCCCGCTTTGGTCGGTTATTGTTCCCGAAACCATAATTGGAATTTCTACCCCTTTTTCCTGAAAAACTTGTTCTATAGCGAACAAGGCCGCTTTTGCATTTAGTGTGTCAATTACTGTTTCTACCAGTAATATATCAACTCCACCCTCAATTAGAGCTTCAGTTTGTAGTTTAAATGCAGAGACCAATTCATCAAATGAAATAGCCCTAAACCCTGGATCGTTTATCACAGGAGAAATAGAAGCAGTTTTGTTTGTTGGACCAATCGAACCGGCTACAAATCTTGGCTTGTTTGGTTCTTTGGCTGTAAATTCATCAGCTATTTCTCTTGCAATTTTTGCCGAATGATAGTTGATTTCATACACTTTATCTTGTGTGCCATAATCCTCTTGAGCAATGGTAGTTCCACTAAATGTGTTGGTTTCAACAATATCTGCACCTGCTTCGTAATACTTTGCATGAATTGCTTTTATGATATCAGGCCTAGTGAGCGACAATAAATCATTATTCCCTTTCAAAGGAAATGTACTGTCTTCAAACCATCCTTTTCTAAAATCGTCTTCGCTCAATTGATACTGTTGAATCATGGTTCCCATTGCTCCATCCAAGACTAAGATTCTCTTTTTTAATTCTTCTTTTATGTTACTCACTTTTCTTCTTTTTTTTAAACGAAAAAACCCCTTTCTGCAATTTGCAGAAAGGGGTTTTAAATTTCCTTTTATGCAACTTATATTTCCCTATTTCTAGAGAAGGATTTAGCACCTTTTACCAATAAATTGGAACGGTTGCTAAGGTTTCGTAGGGCCTTTTCCCTCCACCTTTCTTTATAAGTTTAGTCTAGTTAAAGACTGGTATGAACTAGATTATATTTCTTAAGTATTCCATTATGTTTGGCAATTCAAAAGAAGGGCTAGACAAAACGCTTCCTGTTTCATCTCCACCTTTGGAAGAAGATTTAGAATTTGAATTATTTATTTTTTCTGTTTTAATATTCGAAACTTTGTATTGGCTGTCGTTAAGACCTTGAACCAAATCAACAAACTGTGTTGATACTACTTTTTTATCGTCATAAATTACTGTAGCAAGCTTCTTTTCAAAATTAACTTCACAAGATTTCACACCTTCCATTTTAGTAATTTTTTGCTCAATTCTTTTAGCGCATCCAGTTTCACATGTCATCCCTTCTATTGCCAAAGTAGTGTTTGCATTGGCCTGAATAGTTTCTTTTACTGAAGAGCTACAGCCCGTTAGGAAAGCAATTATTGTTATAACTAAAATTAGTTGTTTCATCTTGAAATTGATTTTGAATAGTAAAAATACAATTTTTTGTTTAACTATCAATGATTTTGAGGTTTTTTAACAACCTTAAAACATAGATGCGCTAGTTATTTTATTTTCAAAAAGTTTTGAAAGTTTAAAAAATTAAGTTACTTTAGTAATGAATTAAAGAATCAATGAATTTAGAGGAAGCAAAATATAAGTTTATTCAAGAATGGGGAGTGCTGGGAAGTACTTGGGGAATAAACCGCGCAATGGCTCAAATTCATGCTTTTTTAATGTTATCTCCAGAAAGTAAAACTACGGACGAAGTGATGGAAGCATTAAAAATATCGAGAGGAAATGCAAACATGAATATGCGAGCATTGATTGATTGGGGATTAGTTTATAAAGAATATAAACCAGGAGAAAGGAAGGAATATTTTTATGCAGAAAAGGATTTGTGGAATGTGATGAAGCAAATTGCCAAAGAGAGAAGGAAGAGGGAAATTGTTCCAATTAGAGAAGTCTTGAAAGAAGTTTCTATAGCTGAAATTGAGAATACAGCTGAAGGAAAAGAATTCAAAAAAGTAACGAAAGATATAGACGCTATCATTAGTAAATTTGATGGGTTGATTGAAATGGCATCTAAGTCGGATAAAAATTGGTTCTTGAAAGCTTTGACTAAACTAATAAAATAATTTTTTTAAGCTAAAGCTTTCATAAATTATTGAAAATACGAAAAGAAACAACAGTCATGAACATAGTAATTGCAGGAGGAACTGGTTTCATTGGACGTGAATTAGGTAAGCATTTCGAAAAACAAAACCACCAAGTAAAAGTATTAGGGAGAAATAAAAACAACAATCCCAAAGTAATTATTTGGGATGGGGAAAGTTTAGGGAATTGGAAAAACGAACTTAAAGGAACAGATGTTTTGATAAACCTTACAGGGAAATCGGTAGACTGTAGGTATACAGAAAAGAATAAAGAAGAGATTTTTGATTCTAGAACAAACTCGATTAAAGTGCTAGAAAAGGCATTTAACGAAATAGGAGAAACACCAAAAACTTGGATTCAAGCAGCAACAGCAACTATTTACAGGGATGAGTATGAAAAACCAAATAACGAATATGAAGGAATAATTGGTGAAAGTTTTTCGGTTGAAGTAGCTAAAAAATGGGAAAAGATATTTGATGAAGTTTCTTTAGAAACAAAAAAAGTTACCTTGAGAATGACAATTGTACTGGGTAAAAATGGAGGTGCTTTTCCAATGCTGAATACCCTTGCAAAATTTGGAATGGGAGGGAAACAAGGGAAGGGAAACCAATATATTAGTTGGATCCATATTCATGATTTACTCAATATTATAGAGTTATCTATAAAAAACCAATGGGTAAGCGGGGTGATAAACTGTTCTTCTCCTGAGCCTATAACTAATGAAGATTTTATGCGAAAATTGAGAAAAAAAAATGTTCTCTCACTTGGATTTCCAATTCCTGTTTTTTTGCTAAAACTGGGAGCTAAATTAATTGGAACAGAACCTGAATTGATTTTGAAAAGCAGATGGGTGAGTTCCAAAAAGCTGGGTAAATTTAGGTATAATTTTAAATACCCTTCGCTAGACAAAGCACTTGAAGAATTAAAATGAACAAACAAAACCCTATATTACTATTTGATGGAGATTGCAAAATCTGTAATTTCTGGGTGCAATTTATTCAAAAAAGAAAACCAAAAAACCGGTTTGAATTCATTCCTTTACAATCAGAAAAAGGGAAATCACTTTTGGCTGAATTTAACATAAACCCATCCATAGATTCTATTGTGTTTATTTGGAAAAATAAGGGGCATATAAAATCAGATGCTGCTTTTCAAATTATTAAACAATTTCGATTTTTATGGAAAGGATTACTGATTTTTTGGATTGTACCAAAAAAATTAAGAGATTGGTGTTATGACTTTATTGCAAAAAACAGACATAGATTTTTTACTACCAAAAATGACTGTGAGATACATTAATTATTACAATATAACAGTAGGCGATTGTAAGTTTTATAGTAAGTAAAACAACAAGTACTTTGGTGTGTTGTTTTTCAACAGAATACACAAAGAAACAAGGGTCGTTTATGGGATTATTATTGGAATTGCAAAGAAAGAAATTTTCTTATTACAGGATAAAAATTCAAAAGATATAGAATTGAGTAATTAAATACTGAAATTTAAATTACTTTTGTCGCATGGATTTTGAGTTTGAAAAAAAATGGCGTGATTTATTAGTGGAGGTATCCAAAGAAATGGATGAGCCCCTAGATATGCAATCTCTTATTTTTATGATTGGTGTTCAGGAGTTGAACCAAGGGTATGTCAAACTAAGTAAAAATCAGAAATTAGATGTAATGCACATTGCAATTTGCGTATTATTGGAACCTTACGGTTATTATTCCTATACAGGCCATGATGATGACGGATGGCCACACTTTAGTTTAGAAAAAGAACTTCCTGTGCTTCAGCCTATCGAGCAAGAAACGTTTATGAAAAAAGTAATTATAGAGTATTTCGAAAAAGAGCAATAAAAAAATCCTATCGGTTTAACAATAGGATTAGTAATTTATAAAATCAATTTTTCACTCTTAAGGACAAGACTGGCAAATGATAGTTTGCTCATTTTCTACTTCTTCTTCAATTTTAATAACACCTGAAGTTTGAGTGTTGGTGTAATCTTCCATGTCAATTTCAGTTAAGTACACTGCTACATCTAATACAGCAAAACCTGCTTGACCTAATTGAAAATCTTCCGTATAGTTAAAAGTAACCTTCCCGTTTGCTCCTGTTGTAGCTGTACGATTAGTATTATCCCCTAAAGTACCTCCAGAACAAGTTGCGTCTGGACAATATACCCTTACAAATACACCTGCTTTTGGGTTGTTAGCAGAGTCTACAATCAGCACAGTGGCAATTGTATCTTTTTCTTTTCTACAGCTTGAGAAAGAAAATGCCAGGATTGTGACGAGTAGCACTAAGATGAATTTTTTCATTTTATTTGTTTTTGTACTTCTATTATAAAAGATTGTACCTCTAATTTAGTATTTTTACACTTTCAAAAATAATAATAAATATGAGATTAATAAGAAATATTGCATTGTTTTCCATTGTTACTACGTTATTTGCTTGTTCAGGGTTGCGAAATACAGACAAAAACACAGTAGAACTAGCAGAAACTATTGTTAAAGTTACAACATCTGAAGGAGAAATATATATACAATTGTCGGATAAAGCTCCAAAACACAAGGCAAATTTTATCAAATTGGCAAAAGAAGGGTTTTATGATAGCCTTTTATTCCATAGAGTAATGAAAGGGTTTATGATACAAGGAGGTGATCCATGGTCTAAGAATTCAAAAGCAGGAACACCCTTAGGAAATGGAGGTCCTGACTATACAATTCCAGCTTTATTTGACACAACTTTATATCATAGAAAAGGAGCATTAGCTGCTGCAAGACAGCCAGATGGCATAAACCCTGAAAAAGAATCTTCTGGTTCTCAATTTTATATTGTACAAGGTAAAGTATATACCGAAAGCGAAATAATGTTGATGGAAAAAGGGATGAAAAGAAGAATTCCAGGCTTTAAGTTTACACAAACTCAAATTACAGACTATACAACAGTTGGAGGAACTCCATTTCTAGATCAACTCTACACGGTTTATGGTCAAGTTATAAAAGGAATGGAAACGGTAGATAAAATTGCAAATATTCCTGTGAATAAAAGAAGTAGACCCAAAGTGAACTTGAGGATGAAAATGGAAGTATTGCAATTGACAGCTAAGGAGAAAGCAAAATTATTAGATGAGTAAGGTTCAAATAAATCAAAGAATCAATGAAAGAAAAGATAGAGCAATTACTAGAAGAGGTAAATAAATTCTCTGCTTCCAAATTGGAAGAGGTAGAACAATTGAGGATAAAAATACTGGGTAAAAAAGGGGAATTAAAGAGTTTGTTCGCTTCTTTTAAGGAAGTAGCTAACGACCAAAAAAAGGAAGTGGGTCAATTGCTTAATCAATTACAAAGCAAAACTCAAGAAAAAATTATTGAGCTAACTTCAAGTTTTGCCCAAAAAGAAGATTCTACAGATGGAAATTTAGATTTATCACTTCCAATATCGGATGAAAATTTAGGGTCAAGGCATCCTTTGTCTATTGTAAAGAATGAAATTATTGATATTTTTTCAAGAATAGGTTATTCCATATCTGAAGGACCAGAAATTGAAGACGATTGGCATAATTTCTCTGCACTTAATTTCCCAAAAGAACACCCAGCAAGAGACATGCAGGATACTTTTTTTATTGATAAAGAAAGTGCTTTAAGGACTCACACCTCAAGTGTACAAGTGAGAGTGATGGAAAATTCTACTCCACCAATTCGCACAATATCTCCAGGAAGAGTGTTTAGAAATGAAGCAATTTCTGCACGTGCACATTGTATTTTTCACCAAGTAGAAGGATTGTACATTGATAAAAATGTATCGTTCGCAGATTTGAAACAAACGTTACTTTATTTTGCTAAAGAAATGTTTGGAGAAAAAACGGAGATTAGATTAAGACCGTCTTATTTCCCATTTACAGAGCCCAGTGCTGAGGTAGATGTGAGTTGTAATATTTGTGCCGGAAAAGGATGTAATGTTTGTAAACACACAGGATATTTAGAGATTTTAGGTTGTGGAATGGTAGATCCTGCTGTATTGGAAAATTGTGGAATTGATTCTACAGTTTATTCAGGGTTTGCATTTGGAATGGGAGTTGAAAGAATAGCCATGCTTAAATATCAAATTAATGATTTGAGGTTGTTTTTTGAGAATGACATTCGTTTTTTAAAACAATTTAAAAGTACGATATAATGAGAAAGAGACTTAATATTTGGGGATTCGTTTTAATTATTTTTACTCTTTCGTCTTGTTCTTTGTATGAAGATGTAGAGTTTTTGGGAGTTCAAAACTATAGTTTTGAGCAAATGGAAGGTTCGCAAATAAAAGCCTCCATCACTTTCAAGATTAATAACCCTAATGTTTACTCTATCAAATTAAAGCAATCTGATTTCGAGATTTTTCTTGATAATGATAAGCTTGGAAGTGCAAGAATGCTAGAAGATTTGAAAATAATAAAAAAGAAAGAAGGCGAATACACTTTGAACTTGGCTTTGCAAGAAAGTGAGCTTAAAAGCTCAATAATTCCATTGTTAAAAAAAGCATTTTCTAAGAAAACGATAACTTTTAGAGTAAAAGGGAGGTTAAAAGCAAGAGTTTTCGGAATTATTGGCAAAAAATTCGATATTAATGAGTCGGAGGAAGTTTCAATACAAGAGTTGATAAAGAAGTTTCAAACTTCATAAAAGCTAGGCGAAACAATTTGCTTATTGTTTGTGACAACTAATACTTTATACACACATTCTTAGGTTCAGTAAAGAATTCCAAAGCTCTAAAACCACCTTCACGGCCCAGCCCAGAGTTTTTTACACCACCAAACGGAGTTCTTAAATCACGAACTAGCCAGCAGTTTATCCAAACAATTCCAGACTCTAACTCTTGCGACATTCTTTGTGCTGTAGTTAAGTTTTCTGTCCACACTGTGGCAGCTAAGCCATATTCAGTTGAGTTGGCGTATTCAAGCACTTCTTCTTCTGTTTCAAAAGGAGTTAATGTCACTACAGGTCCAAAAATCTCTTCTTGGTTTGTTCTGCAATTAAAATCTAATCCTTCTATCACAGTTGGCTCCATGTAATATCCATTTTCACTTCCTTCAACTGTAAGTTGGTTTCCTCCAAATAGGACTTTTCCACCTTCTTCTTGAGCTAGTTTTACGTATCCCAAGACTTTCTCTAAATGATCTTTAGAGACAAGAGCTCCCATTTTTGTTCCTTCATCAAAAGGATTACCAACGGTATGATTTGCTAGTTTTGCCAGAAATGCTTTTTTAAACTTTTCGTAAATTGGCTTTTGAATGAAAATACGAGATCCACACAAGCAAATTTGCCCTTGATTAGCAAAAGAGGAATGCAAAGTTGTGTTGAGCATGGCATCAAAATCACAATCAGCAAAAATGATATTTGGGTTTTTCCCACCTAATTCCAAAGAGGTTTTTTTGAAAGATTCGGCAGCTTTTCTTCCAATGATTCTTCCAGTTGCTGTTCCTCCAGTAAATGAAATTGCTTTCACTTTTGGGTGAGAAACAATCGCATCTCCTGCGTGAGCTCCCAATCCGTGAACAATATTCAATACTCCTTTTGGTAAACCCGCTTCAATGCATAATTTAGAAAACAAATAAGCTGTCATTGGAGTAACTTCTGATGGTTTTGCAATTACAGTACATCCAGATGCAATTGCTGGAGCAATTTTCCAAGTGAATAAATAAAGAGGTAAATTCCAAGGTGAAATTGCACCTACAACTCCCAAAGGGTGATTTAATGTGTAGTTTGTAAATCCTTCTTCCATGTGATGCGATTGAGAGGCATCATGAAGAATTGCTGTTGCAAAGAATCGAATGTTAGCACTTGCTCTTGGAATATCTACTCGAGTTGCTAATTTATATGGTTTTCCGTTATCTAAAGCTTCTGCTCTTGCTAATTCATCTAAGTTTTTGTCAATTAAGTCTGCCAAACGAACCAAAATTTCGGACCTTTTATTCTTTGGCGTTTTACTCCAACCCGGAAAAGCATCTGAAGCCGCTTTTGCAGCTAAATCCACATCTTCTTTCTGCGAATTAGGTATTTGGCTGTAAACTTCTCCTTTAGATGGATTGTAATTATCTATGTATTTTCCTTCAAATGGGGCAACTAATTCTCCGTTTATGTAGTTTTCGATTGTAATCATTCTCAAATTTAATGATTAGTTTTTTTAAAATAGAAAAAAGAGAAGAGAAACGAAAAATTTAAACACATATCCATCTGTCATCCTGAACTTGATTCAGGATCTAGTGAAGAACATTTCACATTGCATTTCATAAGTTGGCCTTCGAGACTTTTTTCTTGTGGAAAACCCTCAGCCCGCTAATTGTGCTGAACTGAACCCTGAGTTTGACCGATAGGGAGAGAATCGAAGGGTGTTTTTCACGTAATATTTCAATAAAGAAAGATACTGAAACGAGTTCAGCATGACAGGTGTCATTTCCCTTTCTTATAAACTGGCACAGCCGAACAAGCTTCACCATACATCAAACTTTTTACAACTGGCTTCAGTAAATTTACGGCTTTGGCATAAGCAGAATTATGAATTGGAATTTCTCCACATCCTTTGATTATGACTCTTTGGTCTGCATAATCGTTAGGATTAAAGTTTTTTTCTAGAGATTTAGAAAAGATAACAGACTCCAAAGCATCTAAATTTCCACAGATAACATCCAGTGCAAATGGTTCTAGCGCATTAGTCAAAACCATGTAAGCCCAAGAGGGGATAATTGCATCTGCTGAATTGAGCAGAGCAACATATTTCCCTTCATAAACAGACCAATCGTTTTCTTTTACAAAGAGCCTAAAGTCTTTTTCTTTGAGTACAAATTCTTGCCAAAGGTTTTGTTTTAGGTCATAAATAACACGTTCTCCTTTTGGATAATACTCTGCTAAATCGAGATTAATTAATCCACTGTTGGCTACTTTATTTATAATTTCTTTTTGCATATATTACATAGTCTTTAAAAATCCAACTTCCTCTTCGGTAAGATGTCTCCAGTGTCCTCTTTGCAATCCTTTCTTGTCTAAAGTCGCAAAACGAATACGGTCAAGTTTTTTAATTTTATAATCAAAATGTTCAAATATTCTTCTTACAATTCTGTTTCTTCCAGAGTGGATTGTTAAGACTGCACTTGTTTTACTTGATCCATTATCAGCAAAAGTAATGTCATCTACTTTAGCATACCCATCTTCCAGCTCAAATCCATCAATCATCATTTGCATGTGTGCTTTTTGTATGGTTTGGTCAACCTCTACTTGGTACACTTTTGCAATTTCATTTCTTGGGTGAGTTAGTTTTTCTGCTAACATTCCGTCATTTGTAAACAATAGCAATCCAAGTGTATTTCTATCCAATCTTCCTACTGGGTAAATTCTTTCAATACAAGCATTACTTACCAATTCAAGAACTGTTTTACGGTTTTGAGGATCTTTAGATGTTGTAATAAAATCTTTAGGTTTATTTAATAACACGTATTGATATTTCTCCACTTTTATCTTATCTCCACCGTAATGAACCACATCTTGTTGTGGATCAATCTTTGTTCCCAATTCGGTTACAATCTTGTTGTTTACCTCAATCACACCTGTCTCTATCAAAACATCTGCTTCTCTTCTAGAACAAATTCCAGCTTGAGCCAAAAACCTATTCAATCTTATTTTTCCATCCAACGAACGTTTTGGAGCTTTGCTTTCAGTTCTATTCGTTTTGTTCGTATAAGGTTTACTTCCGTGTTTTCCTAAACTTGGCTTCCCGTCACCAGACCTCCCTCCACTTGGTTTTCCAGCACCAGGTTTCCCTGAACTTTTATAAAAACTTCCACTCGTTTTAAATCCGCTCTTCTTCGATCTATCCTCATCCACATTCTTGTTGCGGCCTCTAGGATTATTTGTTGTTCTCTTCTTCATAGTACAAAGGTAATTTATTTAGTTTGATTTACTATTAAGCAATTTTCTTCTTTTTGCCTTGACGCAAAAAAAGAAACAAAAAAAATCAAGATTTATTGAAAAAGAAGAAGAAAGTACATAATCTCTATATAAATCTCAATTATTCTTACCTTTGTACTTTAATAAAAAAGACAATTATGAGCCAAGCAGTAAGAGACCTAGAACCAAAACAATTATGGAATAAATTTGCAGATTTAAATGCAGTTCCAAGACCTTCTAAAAAGGAAGAAAGAGTCATTGCTTTTATGGTAGAGTTTGGTAAAAACTTAGGATTGGATGTTGTGATAGATCCTGTTCAAAATGTAATTATAAAAAAGCCTGCAACTGCTGGAATGGAAGATAGAAAAACGATTGTAATGCAATCGCATTTGGATATGGTTCATCAAAAAAATAACGAAACAGATTTTGATTTTGATTCGGAAGGAATTAAAATGAAAATTGAAGGAGACTGGGTAAAAGCAGAAGGAACAACTTTGGGAGCTGATAATGGTTTGGGAGTAGCTACAATTATGGCTATTTTGGAGTCTACGGATATTCCTCACCCAGCAATAGAAGCTTTATTTACAATTGACGAAGAAACAGGAATGACTGGTGCCTTGGGATTACAAGGAGGATATTTGACAGGTGAAATTTTATTAAATCTAGATACAGAAGATGATGATGAGTTTAGCATTGGTTGTGCTGGAGGTGTTGACATGACTGTAACGAGAGCTTATACTCAAGAGCAAATAAACGGAATTAGTTTAAAAATTACGGTAAAAGGATTACAAGGAGGTCACTCGGGAATGCAAATTCACGAAGGACTTGGTAATGCAAATAAACTAATGAATAGAGTATTTCACGCAACTCAAAACTACATGCAAATTGCTACAGTAATGGGAGGTGGATTAAGAAATGCTATTCCTAGAGAAAGTAATTCTGTTATTGTTACTGAAGACATAGAGAATTTTAATACTGCTTTTGAGGGAATAAAAAATGAAATAATTGCTGAGTTCAAAACAATTGAGCCAGACTTAGTTATTTTATTACAAGGAACAGAGGATGCAAGTGCTGTAATGTCTAGGAATGATCAAAAAGCATTTATTAGTGCGGTTTATGCCGCTCACAATGGAGTTTTTAGAATGTCACCAGACATTAAAGATTTAGTTGAAACATCTAATAACGTAGCAAGAGTAGAAGCCAAAGAGGGTAAAATAGAAGTTCTTTGTTTGACTCGTTCTTCGGTAGAATCTGGAAAATGGAACATGGCAAATAACTTAAGTTCTACTTTCGAATTAGCAGGGTTTTCAATAGAAACGGGGGGTGATTACCCAGGATGGAAACCAAATAGAGATTCAGAGATATTGACAGTTTTGGAAGAGAAATACGAAACTTTGTTCAATGAAAAACCAAGAGTAATGGCTTGCCATGCAGGATTAGAGTGTGGTATTTTGGGAACAAATTACCCAGAGATGGACATGATTTCTTTTGGTCCAACAATCAAAGGAGCTCACTCACCTGATGAAAGAGCAAGTATTTCTTCAGCTCAAAAATATTGGAAATTTACTTTAGAGGTTTTGAAGGCAATACCTTTGAAAGCTTAGTACTATCAGCTGAATTAGATTTTAGAAAATAAGTAGGTCTTTATTACTTCTTTACAAACTCTCCAATCTTATTAATATCTAATTTGATATCGCCCTCTTTGTTTAACAAACTAGATTTTAAAAAATTGGCATTGTCTACAATTTCATTTCCTTTGTAAGAAGTTCTAGCATGAACTATTTGCCCATAAGTTTCGTCATGAGATTTTATGAGGACAAGAATTTCAAGGTTTCTTCGTTTTAATTCTTCCAAAGAGTTCTTAGCAAAAATACTGTCTTCATTTATCGGATGAACTATTGTCCAGAGCGAAGGGAACATTTTTATTTCGCTTAACTCGAGCTCCAAAGTAGAATAATCTCTCTTCATTTCTCCGTTTTCATCTATGTGATAGGTGGTTGTAATTACTTCTGCCGAAGTATCTAATAAGTTAGTATTTCTTCTGTTTGTGACTCTAAACATAAGTCCTTTTCCTTCGTTTTTTGCGTAATCGGAAATAAGGATATTATCACTGAATTTCAATTTCAAATTGGCTCTAGAAAATCGTCCAAAGAGTAACCCTGTTGCTAGGGAAAAACTTAATAATCCTATCATTGCTTCAATGGATGCAATAAGGTTTACTGCAATTCCTAAAGGGGAAATAGTTCCGTAACCTACGGTAGTAAATGTTTGGGAGCTGAAATAAAAACAACTCATAAAATCTTCTGCAGGACTTCCTGATTGAGCTCCACTTAAATTATCTATTCCAATTGAAAAATAGATTAAAGCAAAAAATAAATTTAAAATAAAATACACTCCAAACAGGCCAAAAATAAACTTGCCCCAGGGGATTTCAATAAGGTGGATATAGATGTCTCGAACACCTCTTAATACACCCGTTTTCTTCACATTAAAAGAGCCATCTTTATTAAAAAGGCGCTTTTCATTTTTGTCATATTTGTCTCCAAATCCTAAATCTTCTTCTGGCATTGTTGTTTAGTTTTTTACCAAAGTGGTGGTGTTTGCTTGTGCAGTTGGATAAACGACTAAGTCCTCAATATTGACATGGCTAGGTCTTGAAGTTACAAATTCTATAATTTCGGCAATGTCTTGAGCTTGCAAAGCATCAAACCCTTGGTACACGGTATCGGCTTTTTCTTTGTCTCCTTTAAATCTTACTTCAGAGAATTCAGTTTCTACAGCTCCAGGATGAATAGCAGAAACTCTAATGTTGTGTCCTGCTAAATCTATTCGCATAGATTTGCTAAGAGCATCCACAGCATGTTTGGATGCACAATATACATTTCCATTAGGATACACTTCTTTGGCGGCTACAGAGCCAATATTTACAATAAATCCACTGTTGTTGGCAATCATTGTTGGCAATACAGCTTTGGTAACGTATAATAATCCTTTTACGTTTCCATCCATCATAGCGTCCCAATCGTCTATGTTTCCATCTTGGATTTTACTCATTCCATGAGCATTTCCTGCGTTATTTAGCAAGATATCAATGTTTTTGAATTCTTCTGGAATAGAATTGATGGCATTAAAAACAGCTTCTTTGTCTCTCACATCAAATGTCAAAGTATGAACCTTAGTTTTGAGTGTTTGTTTGAGAACATTTAATCGTTCTTCTCTTCTTCCACAAAGGATTAGATTGTATCCTTTTTTTGCAAAAAGTATAGCTGTAGATTTCCCAATTCCCGAAGTTGCCCCTGTAATTAATGCTGTTTTCATTTATGAATATATTTATAAATGAAGATACAAAATCTAAAGTTTTTCTTGAATAAAGATGCTGAAATAAATTCAGGATGACGTTAGCTTTGGATGTGAGTTTAAAGCTGAACTACTTCATCAAACTCTTAAAACTCACTTTCTCACCAATAATTGCACTTAATTCAGAAATAGCAACTCTGTCGCTTTTCATGGTATCTCTATCACGAATCGTTACTGTGTTATCTTCCAAAGTTTGGTGATCTACCATCACACAGAAAGGTGTTCCAATTGCATCTTGTCTTCTGTATCTTTTTCCTGGAGAATCTTTTTCATCATAGGTACAATTGAAATCAAGTTTCAAATCGTCAAATATTGCCTTAGCTTTCTCTGGTAATCCGTCTTTCTTAGTAAGTGGCATTATTGCTACTTTGATAGGAGCAAGGGCAGCCGGAAGAGCCAAAACAGTTCTTTCAGTTCCGTTTTCTAGTTTTTCTTCCTTCAATGAATTAGAAAGTATTGCCAAAAACATTCTATCCAACCCAATAGAAGTTTCGACCACGAAAGGAACGTAACTTTTGTTCTCTTGTGGATCAAAATATTGTAGTTTTTTACCTGAGTGCTCTTCGTGAGCTTTCAAATCAAAATCAGTACGAGAATGAATTCCTTCAAGCTCTTTGAATCCCATTGGGAAATTGAATTCGATATCAGTAGCAGCATCTGCATAATGAGCCATTTTTAAATGATCATGAAAACGGTAATTTTCTTCTCCCAATCCTAAAGAGTTATGCCATTCTATTCTTGTTTTTTTCCAATACTCAAACCATTCTTTTTGTGTTCCCGGCTTCACAAAAAATTGCATTTCCATTTGTTCAAATTCTCTCATTCGGAATATAAACTGACGAGCAATAATCTCGTTACGGAATGCTTTTCCTATTTGTGCAATACCAAAAGGAATTTTCATTCTTCCAGTTTTTTGAACGTTTAGGAAGTTTACAAATATACCTTGAGCCGTTTCTGGACGTAAATAAATTGTGTTTGCACCTTCGGCAACAGAACCCATTTCGGTACTAAACATCAAGTTGAATTGGCGAACTTCTGTCCAGTTTTTTGAACCAGAAATAGGACAAGCAATTTCCAATTCTTCAATTAGTGCTTTTACAGCTGGTAAATCATCTTTTCCTAAAGAATCTTTGAATTTTTGCTCAATTTCTTCAATTTTCACTACATTTCTTAACACATTTGGGTTTGTTTTACGAAATTCTACTTCGTCAAAATCATCTCCAAATCGTTTAAATCCTTTAGCAACTTCTTTGTTTATTTTACCTCTTATTTTTTCAATGTGATCTTCAATCAAAACATCAGCACGGTATCTTTTTTTCGAGTCTTTGTTGTCAATCAAAGGATCGTTAAATGCATCTACATGTCCAGAAGCTTTCCAAGTAGCTGGGTGCATAAAAATAGAAGCGTCAATTCCCACAATATTTTCGTGCATCTTTACCATGGCAGTCCACCAGTAGTTTTTTATGTTGTTTTTAAGCTCAGAACCGTTTTGACCGTAATCGTAAGTTGCGCTTAATCCATCATAAATCTCTGAGGAAGGGAAAACAAAGCCGTATTCTTTGGCGTGAGAAATTACTTTTTTTAGTAAATCGTCTGACATGTATTGTGTTTTATTTTATTGAAAGGTAAAATTAGTGGTTTTTTTGGAGGTTTCCTTATTTTCCTTAGAATGATTTAATAATCAAAATGAGATTATAAATTTCTTTATCTTTGATTGAATAAAAAATCAATTTTTGGCTAAAGAAAGAATCATATTAGGAATTGACCCAGGAACCCAAGTGATGGGGTATGGGATTATCAAATGTGTAGGGAATAAAATTACCTTAATCACTTTTGGTGAAATCATATTGACCAAATATGAAACGCATGCACTTAAATTAAAAAAAATATTTGAACGTACTTTAGGAATAATTGATGAATATCACCCAGATGAATTGGCAATTGAAGCCCCTTTTTTTGGTAAAAACGTTCAATCTATGCTTAAGTTGGGAAGGGCGCAAGGAGTTGCAATGGCTGCAGGACTGTACCGAGACATTCCAATTACAGAGTATTTACCCAAGAAAATAAAACAATCGGTAACAGGAAGTGGAAACGCAAGTAAAGAACAAGTAGCGGCAATGTTACAAACCTTACTAAAGATAAAGACACTACCAAAGCGATTGGACGCAACAGATGGATTGGCAGCTGCAGTGTGTCATTTTTTTCAAGGAGAATCTTCCCCAACAGGAGAAAGTTACACGGGCTGGGAGTCGTTTGTAACTAAGAATCCTAAAAGAATAAAATAGAGACACTTTTTGACTCAAAACAAAAGCCACTTTTCAATGAAGAAAAGTGGCTTTTTTAGTTGATATTAGAATTGGATTAATCCATGTTTCCTACAAGACCTTCGGTAACATTGATAATATGATCTCCTACTTTTTCAAATGAGTGGAAGATATTGCTGTAAATAGTTGCAGTAACCGTGTCGTAATCAACAGATCCAATTTCTTTCAAGTGTTTCTTTCTGATTTTATCTCTCAAGGTATTGATTTCTTTTTCTTTTTCAAGTGCAGACTCTATTGTTACTGAATTATAATCAGCACTTAAGTTTTCATTCATTATTATAAATGCTTCATCAATTTTATCTGCCATTTCAACCAATAATTCTCTAAACTGAGGTGTAAACCAAATTTTCTTCTCGTTCTTTGATTCAATCGTTTTAGAAATTTGGTAATAGATATCCCCAATTCTTTCCAAGTCACCAATCATACTCAGCATTCCTCTAATTCGAACTGCAGTTTCTGAACTCATTTCTCCTTGCGATACTTTTGCTAAATAATCCGCAACCTCTAGTTCAATTCTGTCGGTAATTTCTTCATATTTTTTAGATTTCTTAAGCAGTTTATTAATTTGTTTACCTTCTTTTTCTACCAATAAGCTACTGATAAAACCATTCATTTTTTGAGTAATTTTTCCAAATTTTTCAATTTCTTTCTTAGCTTCAGAAATAGATAAATCTGGCGTAGCCATTATTCCAGTACTAATAAATTCTAAGTGAAATTCTTCATCTTCTTCTCCTTTAGATTTCACTGTTCTTTCAGCCAATTTAACCAATAGAGGTACAAATCCAATTAATAGTAATACGTTCATTAAATTGAATATCGTATGAAATAATGCTAGGCCTGTATTTGCAGCTTCTTTTGTATCTAAAAAAGGATCTCCTCCTCCAGTGTAATTCATCAAATATTGAATTCCTTGTAGTAAAAAGGGAAGGAATAAAATTGCCCATGTTACCCCAATAACATTAAATATAGAGTGGATACGAGCAGAACGTTTTGCATGAACATTTCCAATTAAAGAAGCAAGCTCTGCAGTTATAGTTGTTCCTATGTTCTCTCCAAGAATCATTGCTGCTGCAACTTCAAAAGGAATAACACCAGCAGCCACTAAAGTCATTGTAAGTGCCATTGCTGCCGAAGAAGATTGAATTACAACTGTAGCAATTGTTCCCAACCCTACAAACATCAAGTTACTTAATATTCCTCCATTGTTGTAGGCTGTAAAGAATTGTACAATGGCTGAGTCAGCATCTAATCCTGGCACGGCTCCCTTAAGTGCTCCTAATCCCATGAATAATAAAGCAAATCCAATTATTGTACTTGCCCAAGCTTTGAATTTTGATTTTCCAAAGAATAAAAGAGGTGCTCCTATTGCAATAATAATGTAGGCATAAGAAGCCATACTTACTTTAAATCCAAACCAGTTTATTAACCAAGCAGTAATTGTAGTTCCGATATTTGCTCCCATCATTACTCCTGCAGATTGCATCAGAGTAAGAAGTCCAGCATTTACAAAACTTACTGTCATCACTGTTGTTACAGAGGAGGATTGTACAATAGAGGTGATTCCAAACCCGGTAAGAACACCTTTAAATCTATTGGAAGTAATTGCTCCCAACATTTTTCTTAACCTTGACCCAGCAGCTTGCTGTAATCCCTCACTCATTACTTTCATTCCGTAGATGAACAATCCCAATGCTCCAATTAAGACTAGAATTCTAAATAACCCCCATTCTCTTTCTGTTTTAAACTTTTGTTTAGAAGAGAATATATGATCATCTCCTTTTTCAATTCCAACTTTATATACATATTTCGCTCCTCCTGTTAATCCTTCTAATTTGTAATGAGTAGTTGCTAAAGGAATATTATTTAATTCTGTCCAATCCGAATTATCAAATCCTTTTTTGTTTCTTTTTGCTCCAATATCTGTGTTATACTTAATTGTAATCGTATACCCTTCTGCCTGAAGTTGTGGCATTGCAGAATAATCAATTAACCAGCTTATGTCAGCAGCAGCTTCTTTTTCCTTTGCAAAAATATTATGAAGAATATTATTTGTCAGTTTTACAGTCTCAACCTGCACAGTAGTAGCAGTTCCTTGAATAGAATCTTGGTTAGAAAAACCAAAGTTGAATAAAGAAACTAATAATAATAGAAGTGTAAATTTTTTCATGTCTGTTTAAGAATAATTTTGGTCAAAAGTAATTGATAACATTTAAACCAAATAGAGTTCAACGTTAATTTAATGTTAAATGTATATTAAAATAAAGTCAAATTAAATTTTTAAGTAAACTGAATGTTAAATATTATTACTTTTGACCATCAAAAAATAAAGATTTGTTAATGTTATTTTAAACAATTTTATGAAAAAAATTATTATATGTTTGGGTTTGGTTGCCTTATTTTCCAATCAGGTAAATGGTCAAGTAAAGACTAATAAATTCGGAAAAGGTTTTGATGTTGTAGGAAAAGACTCTTCTTTTTCTATGAACATAGGAATGAGATTTCAATCTCTATATACTAATAACTGGGATGTGAGAGAGGATGAACTAGGTGATATTGCGAACCCCACTTCAAATTTTTTACTAAGAAGATCAAGACTTAAATTTAAAGGGTTTGTGCACAATCCAAAAATTCAATATAAAATGGAATTTGGACTGACTAACAGAGATATGAGTGGTGGAGGTACTGCTAATTACAGTGGTTCTTCAAGGTTAATTTTGGATGCGGTTATAAAATGGAATTTTTATAAAAACTTTACGCTTTGGGCCGGACAAACAAAATTACCAGGAAACAGAGAAAGGGTAATTTCTTCTGGGAATATGGAAACAGTTGATAGAAGTAGATTAAATAGCAAGTTCAACATAGATCGTGATATGGGGGTTCAATTGCATCATAAAATGAAAGTAGGAGAGCAATTAATAATAAAAGAAGCTTTTTCTTTTTCTCAAGGAGAAGGTAGAAATATCACTAGTGGAAACATTGGTGGCCATGACTATACTTTTAGATTAGAGATGTTGCCTATGGGGAATTTTACATCTAAAGGAGATTATAAAGGAGGAGATTTGAAAAGAGAAGAAAAACCAAAGTTAGCTATAGGATTAACCTATGACATTAATGATAGAGCAGGAAGAGAAAGAGGGCAGGGAGGAGATTTTATAGTTGCAGATGAATCTCAATTAAAAAGATTGATTGGATTTTTTGGTGACTTTGTTTACAAATACAAAGGTTTTTCTCTGATGGGTGAATATGCGAACAAAACAGTTTCTGGAGGAGACAATAATGTGTATGATGCAACATCTAATGTTATTTTGGGAACTTATTACACAGGGGAAGCAGCCAATATTCAAGTAAGTTATTTATTTAAAAGTGACTGGCAGCCGGTTTTAAGATTTACACACATTTCGCCAACCTCATCCAACAAAGAAAATGAATTTACTTTAGGTGTTTCAAAATACATTGTGGGACATAAACTAAAAGTTCAGTCGGATATCAGCTATAGAGAAATAGGAGGTAGTGATGATGTATTGCTTTATAGACTACAATTTGATTTGCATTTCTAGCAGAGTTTAACGGTTATTAAAAAGGGAGAGTTAAAATTTATGACTCACTCCCACACTAACTGTTCGTCCTATATTAAATTCTGAATAAGGTTGATTTTCTGCTTCGAAAGAAGAGTAGTAATTGTAATTATTATCACCTAAGAGATTACTTACTTTAAAATCGATTTTAGTTCTTTTGTCTTTTCCTATTTTCTTATTGATAGAGAAATTTAAACTGTGAAACGGATCTGTATAGATATCTGGGAATAAACCTGCCCCCACAATATAAAGAGTTGGTCCTTTAACGTTATAAAATAATCCAGATTGGATTTCGCTCTCTTTGTTGGTAAACATGATTCCACAGTTTACTACAAATGGAGATTGGCCTGCCATTTGTCTTTTGTTAGTTATAGATTCTCCTTTTTTTATGTATCCATTACGTGAATTGTACTCCGCATCCGTCATTGTAATTTGTGAATTTACAAGAATAAGATTTCCGCTTAAACTGAATATATTTTTCTCGCTAGAAATCATTTCAATGTTTGTCTTAAACTCAAATTCTAATCCTAACACCATTCCATCTCCCACGTTTCTTGGTTGATACTCTGTACTAGTTTGTTGCTCAGGAATTCTTACTAGTTCAATTGGTTTATCAAAAAATTTGTAAAAACCACTAACCGAAATCATCTGTCCTACTTTTTTGTATAATTCCCACCTCACATCAAGGTTATCAATTCTTGTTTCTTGTAAGTTTCCGTCCCAATCCGCATATTTGAATAAACTTCCGTTAAATATTCTATTAGAAATAGGATCTAATATTTGGGCAAAGGATAACTCTTTGAAAGAAGGTCTTGCAATAGTTCTACCGTAAGAAAAACGCAAGTTTTGCTTTTCTTTTACTTTGTAGATTAAATTTACACTTGGGAATAAATCAAACGACTCTAATACTTTTTCATCCTCCAAATTTGTTCCGTTAAATTCGTCTCCACTTGCATATAGTTGATCTCTTCCTGTATGCCTTTGCACATAATTTTCTGCTCTTAATCCAACTATAGTATTGAGTTTCTTAGAAAGCATGTACTCATTGGATACATATAATCCTATGTTATTTACACTGGATTCATATGAGTTTGGATTTGGATTTTTGTTCCCAGATTGAAAATAAATATTGTTTCCTCCTTGGGTGTATAAATTTTCTTGGTCCAATACTTTATTTGGATTTGAGTTTGTCCAATTTTGTCCACCAAAAAACTGCACATCAAAAAATAAGATTTCGTAATCTCTTGATTTATATATTTCACTAAAACCAAATTTCAGTTTTCCTTCTTTCTCTCTAAAACTATATTTTTTAGTTAAATCAACTTTAGCAGCCAAGTTCATTTCGTTTAAGTTTCTCCAAATACGTGTTGGATTTCCTCCAGCTCCAGCACTAAAAAAAGTATCTAAAGGAGCATTAGTAAAAGCTGTTTTCCTAATATCTGGATCTTCAGAAGATGAAAATGTGGGTGACAATTTCCAGTTTATTTCCCAATTAGACTTTTCTCTAATATGCTCCCCTTCTAATAAAAAATTTGTCAATCCTCTTTGGTTAAATTCTAAGTTATCTGAACTAGCAATGTAACCAGATTGTCCAACCGCCTCGCCATTGTTATCTATATTAAACTGAGCTGCTCTTTTTTCTGCATTTTGTAAATGCATAGCAGTAAATTTCAGTTGGTCTTCATTTGTTTTATAGGCAATTCCTCCTAATAATCCGATTAAGAATTGTCTTTCCCCAATTTGTCCGTTTTGTACAGTCGCATATTTCAATTCGGTATCGCTAGACTCTAAACTTTTTTGGTATTCCCCATAAGTTACATTGTCATAAAACTTATATTCTGATTTGTAAGAAGCTGACATTATATAACTAATTCTTTTTGACTTTTGATTTTTTAAATCAAATTGGTTTCCAAAAGTTAATGCCAAGCTATAATCCGTAAGGCTAGTTTGTTGTTTTGCCCCCAATTCTTTATCAAAACTAGTTACAAAATCATAAACCTCCTCTTTTGAAGCTCCACTAATTGGAGTTGGAATATTATTAGAGTTTGCATTTGTGGGTAAACTTCTAGTTCCATTATCAAATCCTAAAAAATCTGTATTTCCTCCCTCATAGGATAAAAACTCATTATTGAAATGCATTTGTGGATTGTAAGACATCCCGAAAGAAACATCAAATACTTTTTTATCTGGAAAAGCAGTTGTTTCAATATTGATAGCGCCTCCGGCAAAGTCTGGAGATAAATCGGCAGTAAAGTTTTTACTTACGATTATGTTACTGATTAAATTGGAAGGAAAAATATCCATTTGCAATGAATTTCTATCAGGATCTAATCCAGGAATAGAAACCCCATTCAGAGTTGTTTTTGTATATCGATCCCCAAGCCCTCTTACATAAATGTATTTTCCTCCATCTACAGAAACACCTGTAATTCTTTTTGCAGCTTCTCCTGCAGTTCCGTCTCCGGTAAGTTTTATTTTATCCGATGTAATTCCATCCAGCATTTTTACATCATTCATTTTTATAATATCAAGAGCCCCTTCGGTATTTCTTACTTGTTCGCCAACAACTGTAAATACAGCCATTTCTTCCGATTTTTGATCAATCTTAATTTCCTCTAAGATTGTTGTTTCATTGTTTGCAACAAAAACTTTTTTTACAAGAATTGTCTCATAAGAAATGAAAGAAATTTTTAAGTCGTAAGTGTCAGATTTTAATTTGAAAGAAAAATTACCGTCAAAATCTGTTACCGCACCTTTACTAGTACCTAGAACTTGTACCGTAGCATTAATAATTGTTTCACCTGTTTCGCCATCAAAGACAGTCCCACTTATTGTTCCTTGCGAATAAACCAAAGAAGATGTTAGCAATAATGCAATAAAGTAAAGTTTTTTCATTTGGTATTTTATTAATTCTTGAAAAAGCAAAAAACAGCCCTGGATTTTCAAGGCTGTTTTTTTATAGTTTTATTTTTATAATTTTCCTGCTTCTGCAGCCCAAGTCCAAGAGAATCTTGTTAAATCTGCTTGTGGAGATGTAGATCCTCCAACAGTAATTCCTGCTGGGACAGTTCCATTTACATGACTAGCTAAATCTGCTGAAAGAACATCCATTGTAATTCCTGAGAATACAACTCCTGAAGCTGTTACTCTATTCACTTGTTGTCCTGTTTGGATTCCTGTAATGTGAATGTTAGTTAGGTTAACCATAGAGTTTGCATCAACATTTATTAAGTCTTGTGCATTTCTTGTTCCGTCACTTGCGATTACTGTTCCGTTTTTTATTGTGTGAGTTGCGGTCATTGTTCCTTCAGGTCCATCCAATTCAAAACAGTGACCTGCAGGTGAAATAACGACAAAATTATCTAAAGTTCCTGCCCAAGCTTGGTCCGTATCAAGCGCATCATCATTGCAATTCCAAGATACTACGTTTGTTACGTTTACAGTCCCTCCAAACCATTCTATTCCGTCATCTTGGTTCGCTACGATTTCAATGTTTTCTACTGTTGTCCCAGAACCAACTCCTCCAAGAGTTAATCCGTTAATTTCGTTTCCAGAACCAATGTTTGTTCCTCCATGACGAATAGAAACATAAGTAATAGAACCAGAATTGTCAGTTGCATCCGTTCCTCCATATAATCCATTTGCATCAGATGTTGGAATTCCTTCTATTTGTACTTGTGCTAAATCCGATCCAGAGTTTGAAGCAGAAATTGGTGCTTTTCCTAATACAATAATTCCTCCCCATAATCCATCTACATCAGAAGCTAAGTTTGGACTCCCAAAATTGCCTGCGACTAAATCTGCTGATGTAATTTCATCCGCTACTGAAGTAAATACAATAGGCAATGTTGCAGTTCCGTTTGCCATTAGTTTTCCTCCTCTAGCAACTAGTAATGCTGTAGCATTTGCTCCAGTTCCAGCTTCTCCTTTTATTACTGTTCCAGCCTCAATTGTTAATGTAATTCCATTAGTTACTGTAATTCTCCCTCCCAATTGATATATATTATCATTTGTCCAAGTTGTGTTTACAGTTACGTTAGAAGTTACAACTATATTTCCAGTTTCTGGAGTAGGAGTAGGAGTAATAGGCTCGTCCTTCTTACAAGAAGAAACAGTAAGTGCAAGAATTGCAGTTGCGATTGTTAAATGTATTAATTTCATTTTTCGTTTTTTTCGTTTTTGTTTATGCAAATGTATAGGTGATTTTAGGAAAGGGGTTTACCTTAAAACTAACTTTATGTTAAGTAATCGTAAAGTGTAAAACCCAGTTTACATATACTTTTCAAATGAACATCTTTAATATTAACTCAATGTTAAGCCTACATTATTTTTATAAAAACAGAAGATTCCTTGAAAAAAATTGGTTTCCTTTGTTAAGGAATTTTAAATTAACTATGACTTCACACAAAATATTATTAGTAGATGATGATGAGGATATCCTAGATTTACTGGAATATAATTTAACTAAAGAAGGGTATTCGGTGGAAACTGCTAAGAACGGGAAGTTAGCTGTGGAAAAAGCCAATACTTTTATACCTGACTTAATCATTATGGATGTAATGATGCCAGAAATGGATGGAATTGAAGCATGTGCAGAAATTAGACAAAACCCTTTGTTGTCTAATACAATCATTACTTTTTTGACTGCAAGGAGTGAAGATTATTCTCAAATTGCAGGGTTTGATGCAGGAGCAGATGATTACATTACTAAACCAATTAAACCAAAAGTTTTATTTAGTAAAATCAGAGGGTTATTAAGAAGGAATTCTCAAGAATTTAAAAAGGTTGAGGCTAATTCTAGCATGTTTGTAGATAGAGAAAAGTATGTGGTGATGCAAAACGATATCGAAATTTCGCTTCCAAAAAAAGAATTTGAGTTGCTGTCGCTTTTAATGTCTAGACCTAACAATGTTTTTACAAGAGACAAGATCTTTACCTCAGTTTGGGGAGATGATGTCGTAGTAGGAGACAGAACAATTGATGTTCACATCAGAAAATTAAGAGAAAAAATAGGCGAAGATTATATCAAAACAGTAAAAGGAGTTGGGTATAAATTTGTAGCTATAGAAGCTTAAACTTTGGTTGTATTTATTAAATAGAAACTAGTATCAGAAAACTAACAATCAGAATTAAAATTTTTCAAAAGGAATAAGTCATTCCTAACCTGGAAGCAATAGAAGCATTATCTGACAATCTATCATAACACCTCCCAAACCCACTTTTTTTGTATACAAATAGCCAATTTACACATCAGTATTGATACGGGCAACATCTTCAATAACCTTAACTATAAGTTGTATAAAGATTGGTTTTTCTTTGGAAGTAATAAATAAAAACCTTGCTTCTGTTACCATTGAAAGCGCACTATTTTTATTAAAATAAAAATCGGGATAACTACTATGAGTAAGTTCCGAACCATTTCCGAAAATTTTTAGGTACTCAAAATCACCTCCAACAAGCAAAGAAATAATACCATGACCCATTTCATGAGACCAAGTTCCCATGATGGTGAAAGGGCACAAAATGTAATATCCATAAAAAAGCGCCACACAAAAACGATTAGAAAAGCACACAAGATAAAATCAATAAAAGAGGAATAACTTACTTTGTATTTTTTAACCATACCGATAAATTTATTTTAGAAGAATGAAGATTCACAAAAGAGATTAGAACGTATTTTTGTAATTACTCTTTAGAAACCCTATTTTAGTGCTCGATTTAGATTTTAAAACCCAATAAATCATTTTATAATGAAAGGAATAATTCTAGCAGGAGGTTCAGGGACAAGGCTCCACCCATTAACATTGGCAGTGAGTAAACAACTAATGCCTGTTTACAACAAACCCATGATTTATTATCCGTTAGCTACTTTGATGAGCTCAGGGATAAGAGAAATATTAATTATTTCTACTCCGCAAGATTTACCAAATTTTGAAAAACTATTGGGAGATGGAAGTCAAATCGGATGTAAATTCTCTTATAAAGTACAAGAAATTCCAAATGGGCTGGCTCAAGCTTTTGTTTTGGGAGAGGAATTTATTGGAGAGGACAGTGTTGCACTTATTTTGGGAGATAATATTTTTTATGGAGGAGGATTATCCGACAACCTGAAACAACAAGTAAATCCAGAAGGCGGAGTAGTTTTTGCTTACCATGTTTCCGATCCAGAACGATATGGAGTTGTAGAATTTGATGAAGAAATGAATGCAATTTCAATTGAGGAAAAACCTCAGAAACCAAAATCTAATTATGCAGTTCCAGGGTTGTATTTTTATGACAATTCGGTAGTAGAAATTGCAAAAAATATAGAGCCAAGTGCAAGAGGGGAATACGAAATTACAGATGTAAATAATGAATACCTTAAACAAGGAAAATTGAGTGTTTCTATTCTTGATAGAGGAACTGCTTGGTTAGATACAGGAACATTTCATTCTTTAATTCAAGCGAGTCAGTTTGTGCAAGTTGTAGAAGAAAGACAAGGATTAAAAATAGGATGCATTGAAGCTGTAGCTTTTGCAAGAGGATTTATTGATGCACATCAATTAAGAAAAATTGCAACTCCATTATTAAAAAGTGGATATGGAGATTTTTTAATGACGTTAATCGAAGAAGAAGAAAATTAGAGGGAAATGAATAATAAAGAATTAATTGAAGTAGAAATTGAGAATTACCTTAAAACGCTAAATTCTCACTCGCTTTACGAACCGATAAAATACATCTTGAATATTGGAGGGAAAAGAATAAGGCCTTCGGTATTATTGGATGCTGTCAAATTATTTGGAGGAAATCCGAAAGACGCTATGCCCTTGGCTCTTGCTGTTGAGGTTTTTCATAATTTCACATTGATGCATGACGACATCATGGATGCTTCCTCGCTAAGAAGAGGGAATGAAACCGTTCATATAAAATGGGATGTAAATTGCGCTATTCTCTCAGGAGATGCAATGATGATTCTTGCCTATCAATTAATTGAAAATATTCCAGAAGAGTTTCAGCCAAAAATATATAAGGCATTTAATAAAATGGCACTTTGGTTGTGTGAAGGACAACAAGACGACATGGAGTTTGAGGAAAAAGAAACAGTTTCAATTCCTCAATACCTTGAAATGATTAAAAATAAAACTTCGGTTCTGATAGGGTTCTGTTTTGAGACTGGAGCAATTTTAGGAAAGGTATCTCAAGAAATTCAAGATAAAATTTATGATTTTGGAATCAATTTAGGATTGGCCTTTCAGTTGCAAGATGATTACCTGGATTTATATCCAAAAAGTGCTGCAATGGGAAAAATAGTAGGAGGAGATTTAATAAATAAAAAGAAATCGATTCCTTATTTACTTGCTATGCAAGAGTCCACACCAGGAATAAAGCAAAAGATAAAAGAGTTGATTAACAGCCAAGACCAAGATAGAATAGAAAAACTAAAAACGGTATTTGAGCAAATTGAAGTAAAAGAAAAGACGGAGAAAATGATAGAAGAATATTTTCAATTATCAGCTCGAAGTTTAAACTCGATAGAAGGTTTTGACCTAACTTCAATACAGGTTTTTGCTGAGCAATTGATGCAAAGAAAGCATTAAAAATAGTCGGATTGAGTATTAGTTAATTCCATTCGGAATTTATTTTCTAATACTGTATATTTGTTATTCTAAGCACAACAAAGGATGGATTTACAATTTAAAATATCAAAAGACTTTATTGAAGAAATTCAAGAGTTTGTCTCTAATGATGATAGAGGTGCGATTCTGAACGCAATTTCAACTCTTCATGAAGCCGATATTGCCGAAATTTTAGATGTAGTTTCTATGGAAGAGGCGAAATATATTTTTCGCTTATTAGAAGATGAAAATGCTTCTGATGTATTGGTTGAGCTAGAAGAAGATGTGAGAGTAAAATTTCTTGACGCTCTTTCGGCAAAGGAAATTGCAGAGCAAATGGACAACATGGACTCTGATGATGCTGCCGATATTATGGCAGAAATGTCGGAGGAAAAACAAGAAGAGGTAATCTCACAAATAGAAGATCCTCAACAAGCTATTGATATTGCTGCTCTTATGCAATACGATGAAGATACGGCTGGAGCAATAATGGGAACGGAACTTATTTGTGTAAACGAAAATTGGACTACCGACCAATGCATTGAAGAAATGCGAGAACAAGCCGAAAATGTTCAATATATCTATACCGTGTATGTGGTAGATAACCAAAAAAGGTTAACAGGGATGCTGTCTTTAAAAAGTCTGTTATTTGCAAAAAAGGGAACTTTAGTAAAAGACATTTACATAGAAAATGTACGCTACGTAGATTCTTATGAAAGCTTAGAAGAAGTCGCTTCAATGATGAAAAAATATGATTTTGTAGCACTTCCAGTTCTTAATCCAGATAAAATATTGATAGGAAGAATCACCATTGATGATGTGGTAGACATTATACAAGAAGAAGCCGAAAAAGATTACCAAATGGCAAGTGGTATTTCCGACAATGTAGAGTCTTCGGATAGTATTTTAGCCCTAACAAGAGCAAGACTGCCTTGGTTAATCGTAGGATTAATTGGAGGGGTGTTAGGAGCTGAGGTAATTGGTTTATTTGAAGAGCAATTGGGTGATTTTCCTCAAATAGCATTGTTCATTCCGCTAATTGCGGCAATGGCAGGAAACGTGGGAGTACAATCTTCGGCAATTGTGGTGCAAGGTATTGCGAGTAACAACATAGATTTAACAGGAATTTCTGGAAGATTACTGAAAGAATTGGGGGTAGCATTATTAAATGGAATCGTTTGTTCCATTATTATTTTACTCTTCATTTTCTTAGTAAAAGGAGATTTAACCTTGGGGCTTACAGTTAGCTTGTCGCTATTAGCTGTAATAATATTCGCAGGAATTTTTGGAACATTAATTCCTTTGTTATTACACAAAAGAAATATAGATCCTGCCCTAGCTACAGGTCCTTTTATTACCACAACCAATGATGTAATTGGGCTGTTCCTTTATTTATATATTGGGTATTTGTTTTATTTTTAATAGAAGAAAGAAATTCAACTATTCAAAAAAAAATAGAAAAACAAAATATTATTTTGTTTTTCTATTTCTAAAACTCCTAAGAGGTCAGTTTATTTCGAATGATTAAAGAACTTTAATCATTTCCATTCTAAAAACAAGAGCTTGGTAAGGCTTAATTGATCCTCCAGCACCTCTAGCTCCATAAGCTAATTGGTAAGGTAAATAAACTTCCCAAACACTTCCTTCTTTCATTAATTGCATAGCTTCTGTCCATCCTTTTATTACTTGGTTTGGCGCAAAAGACAAGGGTGTGCCTCTGTCTATTGAACTATCAAATACTTTACCATCAATAGAAGTTCCATGATAATGCATTTTAGTTTTTTGAGCTATAGTAGGAGTTTTTCCAGTTCCTTCTGTGATTACTTTATACATTAATCCACTTGGTAAAGTAATTACTCCTTTTTCTAGTGTTTTACCTTTTAAGAAGTTTTCTCCGTCTGTTTTTACATCTTGAGCTATTGCAAAAGAAGAGAAGAATAGGAAAGTGAGAGTTGCTAAAAGCGTTAGTTTAATTGTTTTCATGTGTTGTTATTTTTTATAAATAAACAAAAAAACCACCTCTAATGCAAGAGGTGGTTTTAATTAATACTAGTTAATTGAATTTTAGCAATTAAATTCCTGTAGTTCCTTGTGGAGCTGCGGGTAAAATCTCCAATAATTCTACTTCAAAAACAAGTGCAGAATATGGAGGAATTGCTTGGCTACCTTGTGGTCCGTAAGCTAAATCGAAAGGAATATATAATTCCCACTTACTTCCCACTGGCATTAATTGTAAAGCTTCAGTCCAACCTGGAATAACTTGGTTTACACCAATCTCCAAAGGCTCACCTCTATCCACAGAACTATCAAATACAGTTCCATCAATTAGTGTTCCATGATAATGAGCTTTTACTCTGTCAGTATCTTGTGGTTTAGCTCCTGTTCCTTCAGAAAGGATTTTGTATCTCAATCCACTTGGCAAAGTAATTACATCTTCTTTAGCAGTTTTTTCAGCTAAAAAAGCTTCTCCAACCTTTGCTAAAATTTTTCCTTGTGCATCTACAATTTCTTTTGCTCTCAAGTTCATAGCGTCAGAGTCAATTTTCAATGGCAATTTAGACATTACATCATGAATCCCTTGTACGTATGCATTTTCAGAAAAATACTCTTTAAATCCATTTTTAGCTAACCTTGAAGAAACATCTGTTCCAATGTAATAGTTCAATGTATCATTAATATTTTTTAATGATTCAAACGTTCCACTTGCTTTCCCTACATAAACCGTAGTAGTTGTATCTTGGTAAAGAGCCATGAATTTAGTCCTTAATTGAGGTTCAATGTCTTTTACTTGCACTAGGTACTCAGCTTCATTAAATCCATCTTGTAATCCTTTTGTAAAAGCAGTTGGTTCAAATGCTTTATCAATTTTTGATTGGATAAAACTTCCAGCAACTTCAGTTCCTAAAAAATAACTCAAAGAGTCATTCTCAGTGCTCAATGCATCAAAGCTTGGTGCAGAGGTAGCGTTTGTTCCTTTGCAAGATGCTAAAGCAGCAATTCCAGCAATAGATAAAATAATTAATTTTTTCATTTCATTTTGTTTTAGTTGTTTATTTTATTTTTCAATTTCTAATAATTCTACTTCAAATATAAGTGCAGAATGAGGTTTGATTGTTCCTTGTCCTTGTGCTCCATAAGCCAAATCAGAAGGGATAAACAATTTAAATTTAGATCCTACTGGCATTAATTGTAATGCTTCTGTCCATCCTTTAATCACTCCATTCAATGGAAAAGAAATTGCTTCTCCTCTGTCAACTGAACTATCAAAAACCGTTCCGTCTAATAACGTTCCGTGGTAATGAGTTTTTACTTTATCAGTAAGAACTGGCTTTGCACCTGTTCCCATTGTCATTACTTCGTATTGCAATCCACTAGCAGTAGTAATTACTCCTTTTTTGCTCGCATTTTCTTTTAAGAAATTTTCTCCTTCAGCACTTGCAACTTTAGTTAGTTCTTCTTGTTTTTTTCCAAAATACTCCTGTAATATAGTTTGAGATGCTTCCATGTCAATTAATATTGGAGTCCCGTTAAATGTTGCGTCCAATGCTGCTGTAAAAGCAGTTGAGTTTACGCTTTCTAATCCTTGAGATTTAAGGCTGTTTGCAATGTTTACTCCTAAACTGTAACTTACTTTGTCTAATTCGTTATCTAATTTCATTGTTGATGTTGGGTTTTGTAATTGTTTTATTTGTACGTTTTTTGATTTTAATATTTCGTCTTGTCTTTTGCTTTTAGCAGAAAAAGCTTCGGCTTTAGAAACAGCAGCAGTTAGCTCTAAGTTTTTTTGATTCAATTTGTTGTTCACTGAATTTGTCAAATTATTCATTGAATCTTGCATAGCTGTAATTTCATTGTTTTTTGCCAAAACAGTTGAAGTCAGTTTTTTTTTGGACACCACACAAGATGCCAAAACGATAGATGCAGAAAGAGCTAGTATTATATTTCTTTTCATTGTATTAGTTATTTAAGTGGTTTCCTAATGAGTCGTTAAAAGTTTCAGCAAACTCAGAAAGGGGTCCCCAGTTTTCATTATCAATTTTTATATCCTTGTTTATTGTTTCACCCAATAGGCTAAATGGCGTGTTGGATTCACTCATAAACTCAATAAACTCCTCTTTATTCTGTTCCGTTACAGAAACTACAATTCTACTTTGAACTTCTCCAAAAAGGAAAGCATCTTTTCTCAATTCGCTATCCGTAGCAACATCAAATCCAATGTTGTTTGGGTATCCCATTTCACTTAGCGTTACAAAAAGACCTCCGTCTGCACAATCGTGAGCGGCATTTACTAATCCGTTTTCAATTAATCCTTTGGTTGTTTCTTGTAATTCAAATTCCTCTTCCAACTCAAAATAAGGAGAAGGCGATTCTTTTATTCCTAAAACATTTGCCAAATACTCCGAAGAAGAAATGTCGTTTACAGATTTTCCAAGTAAGAAGATAGAATCTCCCGTTTGTTTAAAATCCAAAGTCATTACTTTAGTTTTGTCTGGTACTATTCCAATCATTCCAATAGTTGGAGTTGGGAAAACTGGAGTTTCTACTCCGTCAATTTTTGTTTGGTTGTAAAAACTTACGTTTCCTCCTGTTACCGGAGTTTTAAATTTTCTACAAGCATTACTCATTCCTTCAATTGCTCCTTTAAATTGCCAGAAACATTCAGGATTGTATGGATTACCAAAGTTTAGGCAGTTTGTAATAGCAGAAGGTATTCCTCCAGAAATTACAATGTTTCTTGCTGCTTCCGATACTGCAATTTCAGTTCCTTTTACAGGATTTGCATTTACATACCTAGAGTTACAATCTACTGTCATTGCAAGAGCAGTGTTTGTTCCTTTTACATTTACGATAGCAGCATCAGAAGGAGAGTTTGTACCCATATTCTTGGTTCCTACCATAGAATCGTATTGCTCGTATATCCATCTTTTAGAAGCTATATTTGGCATACTTACCAATTTCATTGCAATTGCTTTTAAGTCTTCTGGCTCCGCTACGTTATTAATGTCAAACTTCTTGTATTCTTCAAAATAAGCTGGCTCTTTAAATTCTCTGTCGTAAACTGGAGCACCTCCACCTAAGATTAAAGGCTCGGCAGGAGTAGAAGCAATTAATTCTCCATTTTCATAGTAATTAAGTGTTCCTCCTTTTGTTACTTCTCCAATCTGAACACAGTTCAAATCCCATTTGTCAAAAATATCTTGTACTACTTTTTCTTTTCCTTTATGAACCACAACAAGCATTCTTTCTTGAGATTCTGATAACAGAATTTCATAAGGCTGCATGTTTTCTTGTCTTGTTGGCACTTTTTCCAACCAGATGTCCATTCCGTATCCTTCTTTTCCACTCATCTCTGAAGTAGAACAAGTAATTCCGGCAGCACCCATATCTTGCATTCCTACAATTGCATCCGTTTCGGCTAATTCTAGAGTTGCTTCTAATAATAATTTTTCTTGAAATGGGTCTCCAACTTGTACAGCTGGTAAATCATTTACAGAATCTTCTGTTATATCTTTAGATGCAAAAGCTGCTCCATGTATTCCATCTTTTCCAGTTGCAGAACCAACAATGTAAACAGGGTTTCCTACTCCAAATGAAGTAGCAGAAATAACTCCGCCTACTTTCATTATTCCAGCAGAAAATGCATTTACTAATGGGTTTGTGTTATAAGATTCATCAAAGAATACTTCACCTCCTACCATTGGAATCCCAAAAGCATTTCCGTAATCTCCAATTCCTTTAGAAACTCCTTTTACCAACCATTTTGTTCTGTCTTCTTTTATGTTTCCAAATCTCAATGAGTTTAATTGTGCAATTGGTCTTGCACCCATTGTAAAAATATCTCTGTTTATTCCTCCAACTCCAGTTGCAGCTCCTTGGTAAGGTTCTAGAGCAGATGGGTGATTATGTGATTCTATTTTGAAAGCACAAGCCAATCCATTTCCAATATCTACCAATCCAGCATTTTCTTCACCAGCTTCTACCAGCATGTGATCTCCTTCTTTCGGAAGAGTTTTCAAATACTTAATAGAGTTTTTGTAAGAACAGTGTTCACTCCACATTACCGAGTAAATACTCATTTCGGTAAAGTTTGGAGTCCTACCTAAAATCTCTTTGATTTTATCGAATTCCTCAGGAAGTAAACCAAGCTCCATAGCTTGTTCCAATGTTGCAATTCTTGTTGATGCTTTTGACATAGATTCGGGTTGAATTTTTAAAGTACAAAAGTAAGGAATTTTCTAAGAAATAGAAAGTATTT
>CAJJDF010000068.1 GCA_905182785.1 uncultured Flavobacteriales bacterium | reverse complement strand
AACTTATTTCAAAGGATTAGCTACACCAGCAAATGCAATTTTTTGGGTCTCAATGTTTAATTTCACCTTAGGCCTACAAACTGAAGGTTTTAAATACGTTCTAATAATTTTGATTATAGGGTTTTCTATTTTAATGACATCAAACCTTCGCATGTTCTCATTAAAACTAAAAAACCTAAAACTAGAAGGCGACAACATATACCGAGTAATTTTAATGTTGGGAGCAATTGTTTTAACAATTATCTTTGGTTTGTTTACAAATATTATGGCAGCCATTCCATTTATTATCATATTGTATATACTTTTGTCAATAGGTTATCATTACAACACAAGAAAAACTAAATAAAACACACATAAACATGATTTTTAAAGCTGAAATAGACATCATGCCGTTAGAGGCAATTTTAGATCCACAAGGAAAAGCAGTAACACAGAGTATGGGAAACCTAGGCTTGAATGAAATTACTAACGTAAGAATAGGAAAGCACATTACACTTAAGGTTGATGCAGCAGACGAAGCTACTGCAAAAAACAAAGTTGATGAAGCTTGTAAAAACTTACTGTGCAACATGATTATGGAATCTTATACTTTCATCTTAACGAAAGCTTAAAACTAAAATCTTAAGCCTTAAAAAAGGTTTTAACTGATATTAAAAAACATCAAATGAAATTTCATTTGATGTTTTTTTTGTTTAATTATTATTATAAAATAGCCATAAACATTAATACATACATGTCATTCTCGTTTACAAGGGAAAGACATTGCATAAGTAAGATTATGCACAAGAAAGTATAGACCAAAAAAAAGCATTCGACTAGCGAATGCTTTTTGTATAAAATAATTTATTGTTTAGTTTTTAAGCATTGGGCTTGTCGCTTTTTTAATAACTGGAGCTCCATCTTCAGCAACTGGCTTCAATACTTCTCCTTTTATTCTTACAACTTTAGTTGTTCCTGTAGAGGAGTTAGAAGTGATTGTTACTGTTTTATTTATTGGACCTACTCTGTTTGTTTTGTAAGTCACTTTCATTTTTGCACTTTCACCAGGAGCAATTGCTTCTCTTGGCCAACTTGGCACCGTACAACCACAACTTCCTTTTGCATTTGTAATCAATAAAGGCTCTGTTCCAGAGTTTGTAATAGTAAAAAAACATGCACCATCTGAATCCTTTTTTATTTTTCCGTAATCATGAACATCCTTATCTAATGACATTGATGGCCCAGTTATTACTTGCACTCCTTGAGCAAATGAAATAGTTGAAAAAGCAAGTACAAAGCTTAATAGGCCTAGGGTTAAAATTAATTTTCTCATTCTTTTGTTTTTAAAGGTTTATAATTAAGCTTAAAATTAATTTGCTGGAGCTTGTACAGTTACATTTCCTTTTATTCTCACAACTTTAGTTGGAGTAGCTTTAGCGTTAGATGTAATTGTTACAGACTTATTAATTCTTCCTGGTCTTTTAGTATCGTAAGTTACTTTCATTTTTGCAGATTCACCTGGAGCAATTGCTTCTCTTGGCCAATCTGGCACAGTACATCCACAACTTCCTTTTGCTCTTGTAATAGTCAAAGGCTCAGTTCCTGTGTTTGTAATTGTAAAGTAACAACTTCCATCACCTCCTTTAGCTACGTTTCCGTAATCGTGAACTTCTTTATCTAATGATAATTCTTGTGCAGATACTGTCATTGTAAAAGCTGCTGCTAAAAATAATGCGATTGTTAAGACTAAATTTTTCATGTATTTTATTTTTGTATTTTATTTATTAAACATTTATATTGATGTATATTCAATAACCGTACCAAAAGTAACAATTATTTATTAAAAAAGACCTATGTTAACATCAGAATAACAGTAAATATTACCATTACAACTCCAATCATTAAGTATACAAGTTATATAACTAATATTAGTCTATCGATTTTTAACAAGCTTATAACTAATTGTTAATATTAAGCTGTTTTTTGATTTCGGAACTCAAAAATTCTTTTAATTTTTTTGATTCAACTGCTTCCAATTGAATCCCAAAGATGATAGATTTATCATGGTATTCAAAACTTAGCCTTTCGTTTCCAATATCCCAAAATGCACTTTGCATTACAGCAGAGAATGATCTTTCCTTTTGTTCTACTATTTTTATTGGTCCCATATTATTATACATATAGGAATGTGCTCTCCCAATTTTGCCAAAAGCTCTTTTTATTACCAATGAATCTTTGTTTAGTTTAAAATACTCTACCCCTTTTTTTCTCCAAATATAAACTCTTACAATCTTATATAAATAATAAGCCCAAAACACCAAAAAAATAATAAGAAATAGCTGTAATTGGTTTTTTGGCGTATTGTCTGAAGCTAAATCCAAATAATTTCCAGTAACTAAAACATAAGCAATTGCAATTCCCACAAGAACCCACAACATAAGCCAACCGTACAATAAACTCTCTTTCCACTTCTCTACTTTTGTAGAAATAAGAATAGTTGTATATTCATCATGTCTATGAAAAGAAATTCTTTCTGATATATATTTCATTTGTTATATATTTGCTATTATTAACTTTGAAGTTGAGACACTAATTTTCTTGGCACTATAATTGGAATCTCAAGAACGAAATTACTATTAAAAACATTAAAAATGAAAAAGACATTATTATTATTTGGAATTGGATTACTCTCTTATGGCTATTTACATGCTCAAGATGACGAGGGATTTGAGGAAGATAAAGCAATAGAAAAATTAAGATCTAAATATGCTGACGAAAAATACGAATCGTGTGCAGATGCAGCAATAAAGTACACAGATAGTAAGAAACATCAAGACAAACCTGAGGTATACATCTATGCCTCTATGGCATGTTTAAGAATTTCGCAAACTAATGAAGGGCGTGAAGAGTACAAAAAAGCATTTTCTGATGCATTGAGTTATGCTGGTAAGTATAGAAGAAAAGATCCGGACGGTGAATTTTACAATGAATACATTACTCATTTTGAGGAAATGAAAAAAATTATTGCGGAAGAAGTAGAAAATTATATGCTGGAAGATAGAAAAACTAAAGTATATAAATCTGCGAAAAAATCTTTAAGCCTTATCAATAAAATCCATAAAATGGATCCAAACGACAAAGGTGTTCATTTAACTAATGCTGTTTTGGAATTGAAAGTAAAAAACACAATGGAAGGTAAAAAAATGATGAAAATTTTGATCCCGGAAATTAAATACTTGGTTGCAACCTCAGAAGATGAGAAAACAAGACCTGTTCTTACAGAGAGAGAATTGGAAAAAAAGAACAAAAAAATTGACCAAGTGTTAGGGGACCCTTTGAAAGAAATCAAACCCTTTGATGAAATGACTGAAATGGAACAAGTATTCTTAAAACTTGGACTAATTGAATATGCTGAATACTTATTCGACAAAAAGAAATATGACGAAGCAAAAGAAGTAATTGAGATTGGGAAACCTTTCTTTTATGAGAAAAATGAACTGTACGAAAGAGAATATAGAAGAGATTACAAAGATACTTATAACATGATTAACGGATAATCGTTAACTATAAATCAAAAAAACTCCTGAATAGCTTCAGGAGTTTTTTTTTGTTCTTTTTTACGTTAAGAGCTGTTTTATTTTTTATTAATATCTTTATCAAAAGCTTCCGTTCTTGCTACCCCCACAGGGTTTCTTAACTTGTAGGAAGAAAAGTCTCTAGGAGCAACTAAGCTTGTTCCTCTTAAGGTAATAGAAGGCGTGAGAATATAAACAGTACTGTCAGAATAGATAGTACTGTCCTTTAAATATATCTCTTCGGACAATAAGGTCTCGTTTTTTTGATTCTTTATTTGTACGTTTTTCCTAAAAATCAATTCATCATTATTCGTTCCAGTCAATCCATAACCACAAATTAATTCGGTAGCAAGCTTTCCGTTAGAATTAAAAAATTGTGCGTGCAAGCCCTCAGGAAATACAGTATAATTAGTATCGGTAGTATACTTATGAATCAATGAAGCTGTTAAGATTCTTTTTACTCTTCCTGAGTCCGAATACGTAAGCTTTACATCTCTAGAAACTTCATCTGGCTGAGCTTTCTGTGATACTGTATCCATTTTGGTAAGATCGCTTCCTTGGCAACTTAGCATTAAGCTAACCCCAATCAAAACTATTATATATTGCATCTTTCTATTCATGAACATTGGTAATGAGTGTATGTAACGCTTTATAGAATTAAATATTCTTTAAAGCTAGCTAATTATACTTACAGCTACAAAAAAAAACCATCCGCCTATTGACGAATGGTTTCATTATTAATTGTATTTTTTCTACTCTTACTTCACTGTAGTGGAATACCCGTTACATGTTTTGTAAGAATCTCCTGTTGACAAACCTCCTTGCTCAAAAATTTGTTTTGTTGAAGGAAATCCAGCTTTGTAACGCAACATATCTTTTGAAGCTTTACTCGCAACTGATGAATCTACACTTTTTGCTTTTGCTGCCATGTCGTATGCCGCCCAGTTTATTGCTCTGTCATCAAATGCTGATGTTCCACATTTTGAATTTGCGATATTTCTTGCTTTTATTAAATAAGCTGTACCACAGTTTGGATCCATTGCTAAGGCATCATTTGCATAAGAACCTGCACTTCTTGGGAAGTTACTAGCAGCATCCAACATGTATTTCACTTTATCTTCATTGCTATCTGCCAATTCAATCGCTTTGTCAAAAAATACTTTCGCTTTAGACTTCTCTCCTTTATTAATGTAAATTTGAGCTATTCTTCTATATCCATCTGCTGTTGGATTTTCTTTTACATCTATTTCATTTAATGTTTCATAGATATCATTGTTCGTACATTCTCTTCTCTCAAGTGTAGTCAGTATTTTCTTTCTTTCATTAGCATCAGTTTTAGCTAATTCAAATTTCTTTCTGATTATTGGCAGTAAATTATCACAACTCAAACAAGGACCTAAGAATTTATCTACAGCCTCTTGTGATTTGTCGTATCCATTACTTCCGCTATTTGCATCATTAATAGAAGACAATCTATCGTATTCTTTCACCAAAACTTCACAGTCTTTTTTGTCTTTGTTCTTAAGAACCGCTAAAGCCATAGAATAATAATAAATCGTACTTGCTCTTGCTTTATTTTCGGAAGAATCAAGTGCTTTTTTCACAAGCTCTACTCCTCTTTCTACTTTTTTAGATTTAATAAGGTCTATTCCAAAATCTTCATTGATACTTGGGTTATCACCAAACAAGTTAATACTTTGCTCATAAGCCCAAACTATAGAATCTGCTAATGCAGCTTTTCTTTCCTTGGTTGCTCCTTTTTGCAACTTCTTCATGATGTATATTCCATTCTCGTATAAATTTGCATTATACTCTGGACAAACAGTTACAGCTCCTTTCCAAAATTTGTATGAATCAACATACATTTTTTGTTTGAGGTAATCTCCATAAAGAGAAAGGTATTTCTTACACTCATCAGGCTTATCCCCTAAATTACCAGTTTGAGAGAATATCCCTAGTGTGAACAGAGATAATATTAATGTTAAAGTAATCGTTTTCATTGTTTTATTTAGTTTTTTAGTCAAATTTTCGTTTCACAAACCATCTATTTCTTACTTGTGGCATAATTGAAATTCCAAAATATACTGTTGTGAAATTTTCTTTTATCAAACCGTTTTCAGTTGCCCCTCTGCTTCCCATGTCAACTCCAATATTAATCATTGAAAGGGATTTAAATTCGTTTTTAGAAGTAGAACTGGGTTTAATTGGCAAACCTAATCCAAAACTCGTGCCAAACTCTTTGATCTGTGTGTTATTAAATTGTAAAGGAGAATTTTCATACCTGAAACCTAATCTGTATTGAATTTTCTCATAATACTTTGCAGTCGTATTAAATACATTGGAAGGTGTATATCTTAATCCAGCAGAGATTGAAGAGGAACTAACTAATGAATCAGATGCACTTGATTTTGTGAAGTCCTCCTTATATGAAGACCAATCTTGCATCTGGAATTGTGCTGTAATTTCAAAATTATTATTCAATTTTACTGCTGCTCCAATTTTAAAATTAAATGGAATATTAATTTCTCCTTTATTTTCTGCTGCATAAAACAGTGTGTCTCTCATCACCTCAACAGAAGAAAAGTTGGTGTAAGTTCCAAAGAATTCATCTCTCGTAGAAGTCAATTTAGATCCTGTAGATAAAGATGCTCCAAAAGAATAGGAGAGTTTATTTGTAATCTTTTGATTGTATAGCAATCCAAATTCAAATTCAAAACCATAATTATTCGTGCTTTGGGAAAGTATGGAATTCATTGCATTGTCATCCTCTGGAAATTCAACTCTTCTTGTTTTGTTAATATTTCCGAAAAGGAAAGAGAAGTTAAAACCAACAGATAAATTAATTGAATCTTTGTTTATTATATCGTAACCAGCACCCAAATAAGTTCTGTTCAACCCCCCTTTCCCTTTGAAAGAATAAGTTACATCTCCTATACCTGGCTCTGTGTTAGTAGAAGTAATGTTATAACCTGTAGTTGTATAAGGCAATAATCCGAAAGAAATTCCCATTCTATTATTCACTGGAATCCCAATTGCCAACTTAGTAAAAGTAGTAGCTGCAAGTTTTCCTTGACCCGAATTAGATTTAAGAGTTAAAAACTGTGAAGTTCCATCCATCTCAAAGACTGGCATGTGTTTTACCATAGCAGAATAAGATGCTGGATTCGAAATATTGAGCAAATTAAAATCTGACAAGGCTACCGAAGCGCCTCCCATTGTATTATATGCAGGGGAATGTCCGTTATTAAAATCTCCTAATCCAATTCTAGAATAAGGTGAAATTCCTGTTTCTTGAGCATTAAATTGCAAAAAAGAAAAAGTCAATAATAAGGTAAAAAGAGCTTTAGGAGCGTGAGTTATAAAGAAGTATTTCATTTAATCCTATGAGTGTTAATTTTGATTCTACAAATATGTTACTTTTTAATTCTTTATCAAAGAAAGATGCGTCTCCTCCGGTTAATATTACTGTTAAATTTTCATAAATGGCATTATATTGAGTAATTACACCTTCTATTTCTTGAATACATCCATTTATTACTCCAGACAAGATTGAATTCTTAGAAGAATCTCCGATAAAAAAATCTATTTTTTGAGGCTCTATGAACGGCAATCCATTTGTAAAATGGTTAAGTGCTTTAAATCTCATTTGTAATCCTGGTGATATTGCTCCTCCCTTATATTCTTTCTGAACTGTTATGGCATCAAATTTTATACAAGTTCCACAGTCAATTGTAAGTACATTGGTATTTGGAAAAAGAACAGAAGCTCCTATTACGTTAGCCAATCTATCGTCTCCCAAAGTTGTGGGAGTAGTGTAATTATTCGAGACAGGAACTGTCGTTTCACTTGATAGATGAATAAAATTCAAGCCTTTATCAATCAACAAAGCTTCAACATCTTCGCTTCTAGAAACAGAACTAATTATAGTATTTACTATTTTTTTCCCTTTTAAAAACAAATCGAAATCTGCTGAATTACCACTTCCATTAACCAATAAGGTTTGCCCTCGAAAGAGAGCAAACTTTATGTTGGTGTTTCCTATGTCAATTATTAAATTCAAGTAATTAAACTAAAGTTAAATCTAAATTAAAGTCAGTTAATTTTTTAAATTCTGCTACTCTCTCGTTTATTTCTTCCACAGATAAGTCTTCTATTCTTTCTGGTCCAAATTTCTCTACACAGAAAGAAGCCATTGCAGAACCGACAACTACAGCTCTTTTCATATTCTCGAAAGAAGTATCGTCCGTACTAGCTAAATATCCAATAAATCCTCCTGCAAATGTATCTCCAGCTCCTGTTGGATCAAATACATCTTCTAAAGGTAAAGCTGGTGCATAGAAAATTCCTTCTTCTCCAAACAATAAAGCTCCGTGCTCTCCTTTTTTGATAATTAAGAATTTTGGGCCCATTGCCATAATTACTTTAGCAGCTTTTCTTAAAGAATATTCTCCAGACAACAATCTAGCTTCTTCGTCATTTATAGTTAATAAATCTACTCTTGCAATTACTTTTTTAAGATCATCCATTGCTACATCCATCCACAAATTCATTGTGTCTAGCATAGTAAATTTTGGCTTGTCTCCTAAGTTATCCAATACTTGCGACTGAATTGCAGGAACTAAGTTTCCTAACATCACATATTCTGCTTGTTTGTATGATTCAGGAATTACTGGATCAAAATTTTCCAAAACATTTAATTGAGTTTCAATCGTGTCTCTCGTGTTCATATCATTGTGATACTTTCCTGACCAAAAGAATGTTTTTTCTCCTTTCTTAACTTGCAATCCTTCCAAATCAATATTTCTTGATTCTAATCTGCTAATCATTTCTTTTGGAAAATCATCACCGACAACTGAAACAACTCCAGATTTTTTTAAAAAATAAGACGCAGATAGCGCTATATAAGTACAAGATCCTCCAACAATTTTGTCTCTTTTTCCAAAAGGTGTTTCTAAGGCATCAAAAGCGACAGTTCCAATAGATAATAATTTCATTGATTTTTAACGGTTTAGGTTTTTAAATTTGTTTTTAAGCTTAAATATTTTCCAGTTTTTAATATTCTTTTCAATATTTTTAAAACTTTTTCTGCAAATATATTGTTTAATTAGAAACTTTCCCCTAATATTGCAATCTCATTTGAAAAAAGGAGACAAAAATTCCCCCTTAGCTCAGCTGGTTAGAGCGGTTGACTGTTAATCAATAGGTCCAAGGTTCGAGTCCTTGAGGGGGAGCAAAAGACAAAGCCACAAACACTAGTGTTTGTGGCTTTTTTGCTGCCTTATGGTTTGTGAAATACTATTTCTTAAATTTTTTTTCACTTAACAACAAACAAATAACCATCTGGAAAGTTGACTACTATTTTGTGAGTAGAACTCCTTCTCGTTTTATTTCTAAACTAAGAAAATCCCTAAAAGAAGATTCTTCTATTAAAATAATAAATATACATGGAGCTGTCTACAAATTTGAAGTAACAGAATAACAAATAAATTACTCTGTGTATTCTTTCGGTTTATAAGGATTAATCGTTATTTTTGATAAATTCTTAAAACCCTATAATTTGCTCAATTTTTTTAACAAAGTGCTTTTTACCTATGGCGACAATGAAGGGAAAATTATAAGAGTAAAATCTCTAATTTTTATTCTCATCACAATTATTGTTGCTCTTCTTTTGTACAAAGTAATTAAAGCAATTACGAAAAAATATTTGGATAAGAATCCAGACAGCAAAGGAAGGGCTGAGTCATTTATTCAAATTCAAAAATACTTTATAGCATTTATTGTTGCCCTAGTAATTCTTAATATTCTAAAATTCGATCTCTCTAGCCTTATTTTTAGTGCTAGTGCTATTTTGGTTATCATCTCTTTTGGCCTTCAAAGTTTATTTACCGATTTTATCTCTGGAATAATAATCCTTTTTGATGGTACGATAAAATCTAATGACATAATTGGGGTAGGAGATACTATAGGAAAAGTAGATAAAATAACTTTGCGAAATACTACTTTGGTTACACGTGACGACTACACTATTATTATGCCTAACAAAAAATTTATTACAGAAAATGTAACAAACTGGAGTCTCACCAACAACATTATGCGATTTAACATTTCGGTAGGCGTGGCTTATGGCAGTGACACAAAACTAGTTTCCAAATTATTAATGAAATGCATGGAAGAGCATACACTAATTAGTAAATCAAGAAAAGGAATTGTAATGTTTAAAGATTTCGGTGATTCAGCTCTTGTTTTTGAACTTTATTTTTGGACAAAAGAAATTTTCAGAATTGAAGTTTTAAAAAGTGACTTGAGGTACATGATTGATAAGTCATTTAGAGAAAATGACATAAGAATACCTTTCCCACAAAGAGACATTCATGTTATTCCGAGTGAAAATACAATGTCAAACAACAATCTGGAGTAACTTTTATTACTTCAATAAAAAACTAAAGTATGATTACTGAATTTAGTAAGTCAAATACCGTGTTAAACACTTTTTTAAGAGAACTGAGAGATGTAACAATTCAAGGTGATTCCATGCGTTTCAGAAGAAACCTAGAACGAATAGGAGAGATTATTGCATACGAAATAAGTAAAACTCTTAACTACGAGACTGTGAAAATAACAACTCCAATGGCAAAAACTAAGTCCAGCATACCTGTAGAAGAACCAGTAATTGCAACAATACTCAGAGCAGGATTACCTCTTCACAATGGTGTTTTAAACTATTTTGACAAAGCACAGAACACATTTATATCGGCTTACAGAAAACATGGAGACCAAAATGATTTTGAAGTAGAAATCGAATATTTAGCAAGTCCAAATATTGACGGAAAAACACTCATCCTTTGCGACCCAATGTTGGCAACAGGAAGCTCTATGGTTTTGGCATACAAAGCTATTCTTGAAAAAGGGACTCCTAAGAAAGTTCACATTGTGTCGGTTGTCGCTAGTAAATCTGGAATGAATTTTTGTATAAAAAACCTACCAAAAGAAATAGATTACTGGATTGGAGAAATCGATGAAACTCTAGACACTAAGTCCTACATTGTACCAGGATTGGGTGATGCGGGAGATTTAGCTTACGGAACAAAAGAATAAAATTATGCTTTGGAAATATATCGGAATAGCTTTACTTGCTACTGTCAAGTTTATTTTTTCTCCTTTGGCAGCAGTCAAAACTATTGATAATGACACTTGGTATTATACATACATTGCTGTTTGCATAGGCGGATTAGTTAGCGCTAGTTTTTTCTATTTTTTCTCCGTTCAAATTATTGAAAGAAATGTAGCAAGAAGAATAAAGAAAGGAATTGTAAAAAAGAAGTTTACCCGAATCAATAAACTAATCATTAATACGAAAACAAATATTGGTATCGTTGGCCTTGCTTTATTATCTGCTTCTTTCATCTCTATACCATTAGGCAGTATAGTCTTAGCAAAATTCTATAGGCATAAAAAAAGCACTGTCGTTATTTTGTATCTTGCTATTCTATTTTCTGGAGCTATTTGTACAGGTGTCACCTATTTTTTTAAATAAATGAAAAAGCTAATTCTATATTTCTTTTGTCTTTTCTTTCTTTCCCAATGCAAAGTAGAAGAAAACAAAATCGCTTTTGAGGAATACTATAAATTAGACATTGGGATTAAAACAGATGAACTTTATTCTCCAAGAAAAAAAGCAACAATTCCTTTTCACCACAACCAAATTTACGATCCATTTAAACACAATGACTCCTCAAATGTTGTGAAATCTGTATTTAAAAAGGGAAAATACAACAAACTAAAAATAATTGTTCTAGACACAACAAAAACTAGTATTAATATTACCACAAGAAAAAAAAGGCTAAAAATTGTTAGCGGAATACCTGTAATTATTAAAAACAAAGCAATAAAAAACACCAATCACCTCTTGCTTCACAAAGGGAGCGCAATTTTGATACAAGAAGCGAAAAACAAAAATGGAGAATGGAAAGAAATTGAAAACCTCACTAAAGAAAAAATTGGGAATTTCTATTATAAAATAAACCCCAAAGAATATATATACACAAAAGTCCCTCGTTATAAAGGGACTTTTGAAACAACTTTCAGAATCAAGTTAAAGCTTGATGATGAGAAATATATTTACAGCAATGAATACAAAGGAATTATTCAAGGCTGGATGATAAGATAGGTTTCTATACCTCCAAGCTTGAAGTAGCGAACTGTCTGTCTACTTTTTTGAATAACCCTTGTAATACTTTTCCTGGACCCACTTCGATTACCTCAGCCGCACTATCCGCAATCATACTATTCATAGTTTGTGTCCATTTTACAGCTCCAGTCAATTGATTGATTAGGTTTTCTTTTATTTTTTCAGGATCTATTTCTGCAACTGCAGTTACGTTTTGATAAATTGGACAATCTGGCTTATTAAAAATTGCTTTTTCAATCCCAGCTTGTAATTCATCTTTTGCTGGCGCCATAAGGGGAGAATGAAAAGCTCCTCCAACAGGAAGTTTCAAGGCTCTTCTTGCTCCTTTTTCAAGTAAAGCTTCACATGCTTTATCAATTGCCTCTATTTCTCCTGAGATGACTAATTGACCAGGGCAATTGTAGTTTGCAGCCACTACAACTCCATCAATTTCTTTGCAAACTTGCTCCACAATGTCATCCTCAAGACCCAAAACTGCAGCCATAGTAGAAGGTTGCTTTTCACAAGCTTTTTGCATTGCCATTGCCCTTGTGTAAACCAATTTTAATCCTTCTTCAAAAGACAAAGCATTAGTAGCTACCAAAGCCGAAAACTCTCCTAACGAATGTCCTGCAACCATGTCTGGTTTAAAATTATCACCAGCAACTTTTGCAAGAATTGTAGAGTGTAAAAATATTGCGGGCTGAGTAACTTTAGTTTCTTTCAACTCTTCCGGAGTTCCATTAAACATTATATCTGTTATCCTATACCCAAGAATTTCATTTGCTTTCTCAAATAATTCTTTACCCAATTCAGAATTTTCATATAATTCTTTACCCATTCCTACAAACTGAGCTCCTTGACCTGGAAAAACGTATGCTTTCATATTGTATATTTTAAAAGTTTAATAATTAGAGATTTATTCAGAACCTCATTTATAGCTTGATATTGAATAAAGCTAACTGAATTTTAACATAAACGAAAGTAAAAAATGTATTTTAATTAAGTTAAAAAAATCGTATCTTTGTGGGAAAATATAAAAGATAAAGTGCAGTTTATATTTTCAAAAACTAAAGACTAGACAATGGCTTTAGTTAATAATTAAAACAAATTATGAGTACAGAAACTTTAGCTATAAAAATTACAAAAACCAAAGAGTCAAGAATTAACGAAGTTGATTTTAATAACATTCCATTTGGAAAAGTATTTTCGGACCATATGTTTACAATGGATTATAAAGACGGAGAGTGGAGTAATCCAGAAATTCTTCCTTTTGGAAAAATGCTTTTCAGTCCAGCTATGTCTTCCATTCATTACGGCCAATCAATTTTTGAAGGAATGAAAGCCTTCCGTAAGGATGGAGAAGTCTACACTTTTAGAGCAAAAGATAATTTTGCTAGATTAAATAGATCTGCTGATAGAATGTGCATGCCAAACATACCAAATGAATTGGTAATGAATGGACTAAAAGAACTATTGAGAACTGATAAAGAATGGATTCCAGAAAATGAAACCAATTCATTATATATTCGTCCTTTTATGTTTGCTACTGATGAATACGTGGGAATTAGACCTTCTGAAACCTACAAGTTTATGATTTTTTGTTGCCCTGTAGGAAATTACTACAGTGAGCCACTTAAAGTAAAAATTGAAACACATTTTACTAGAGCTGCTAATGGAGGTGTAGGAGAGGCTAAAGCTGCAGGAAATTACGCATCTTCTCTTTACCCTGCAAAACTTGCTAATGAACAAGGTTATCATCAGTTACTTTGGACAGATAGCAAAGAACATAAATACATTGAAGAATCGGGAACAATGAATGTCTTGTTTGTTATAAACAACACATTGATTACTCCCTCTCTTTCTGGCACAATTTTACCAGGAATAACAAGAAATAGTGTATTAACTATTGCTAAGGATTGGGGATATAACGTAGAGGAAAGACAAATTACAGTAACAGAAGTTATTGAAGCTATAAAAAACGGAACATTAACTGAAGCCTTTGGAGCTGGTACTGCTGCAACAATTGCACAAATTCAAACCATAGGACTTGACGGAATGGATTATGAACTGCCAGAAATTAAAGGAAGAGAATTCTCCAACAGAGTTTTAAAATTTTTGAACAACATAAAAAGAGGACAAGAAACTGACAAATGGGGATGGATTGATACAGTTTAAGTCTTAAACAAACAAATACTTAAAAGTGCTTCTTGTAAAAAATTAGCACTTTTTTTATGGAATAAAATTTACAATGCATCTATTAATAAAGCCAAGACTTGAAAAACTATACTTACATAGCATTTATTTTTATTCTGTTTATCTCCTCATTAGGATTTGGACAAAACACTTATACTATAAAAGGAAATATAGTCAGTCCAATTGGTGCGCACGTTAAAGATGCCAATGTGTTTTTTGGAATAAACTCTAAACAAAGAGTACGTTCAAATAAAAATGGAAATTTTAATATTACTTTTAATTACGACTCCCCAACGGAACTTATTATAAGCCATGTAAGTTTTAAACAAAAAAAAATTTTGATTAATAAATCTATGCTTAAAAAAAGTAAAAATAACATTTTGGAACTTAACATAAAACTGGATTATAATACTTTAACAGAGGTTATCATTACAAGTGACTCAAGACCAGACACTGTATTTGGTAGTGAATTTACTAGTGTTTCGGATTATGAATTCATTGGCGATAAAATGGTCTTGCTCTCCTACAGTAAATCACTTAAGAAAAATACATTCCTTCAGCTTACATCAAAAAGAAACAAACTAATTACTACTTATAAAACGCCTCCAAACCCTAAGCGATTATTCAAAGATTTTGAAGGAAATTTGTATTTAATTACAAAAAATAAGGTTTTTCTTATTACTATTTTTAAAAATGAATTTAGACTTAGACCTACTGAAAAAGAACCTTTTTATAAGCTAACTACTAAAATAATTGACACCTGTAGTTCTCACTTTTTATACTCGGATTTTAGCAATGCGTATCCCGCATTCAATTATTTTGCTCAAAAACCAACAGATACGATTGCAAAAACTCTTCATCATGTAGAGAATTATTTCATGATGGATTTATACCGTGCAGAATACAAATATGCTCCTTCCAAACAGAAGCTATGGGCGTTTAGAAAAGAGCTTAAAACTGGTATAGACAAAGAAATATGGATTGGAGCCACTAATTTTACTCAGAGTTTGTATTACGAACCACTATACGCTCCACTCTTTGTAAACAAGGATACAATTTTGATTTTTGATCATTACAGTGACCAATTAATGAAGATAAGTTCTCGTTTCGAAAAATTGGATTCTATTCCAATTTCTTACCATAAGGATAAAGACAAAAAGAATTGGGAACAGCCTATATTGAAAGATAAAGACGAAAATAAACTCTACAGTTTATTCCTAAAACATGGGTATTATTTTTTAAAACAAATAAACTTGAATGACGGTTCTACCCTAGTTTCTTTTAAACTAAACTATAGGTATGTGGAAAATGTGAAAGTAGAAAATGGCTATGCTTATTACATTTACAGGCCATATGAATCTTCGCAGAAGAAATATTTGTACCGAGAAGTAATTGAAACAGATTTAGATTAAAACTTAATCGCAACACCCACGTTTACTGTGAATTTATTTGGAAAAGCAGCTTCGTAATTCGTTTTATTATTATAGTCCTGATTAGGTAAAAACTGATTTGATTCCCAACGGTATTTAAAAAAATTATACGGTACACTTACATCAAGGTAAGCCCTTTTCCCTAATTTAAAATTAATCCTTGGAATCACAGAAGCATAGGTATCAAATTGTTTGCGTTTAAAATTTTCAAGTTCAACAACATAAGGGTATAGTCCTTTTTCCCTATTAAAATAAGCGCCAGCACCAGCACCAATATAAAAGCTAAACCTTGCCGTTTCTGATTTTGAGAATAACCTCCAATTGTAAGAATATCTACTACCAACATTAAATCTATTTTGAAAAGCATTTTTTACAAAACTGAAATCTGTTACTTCAACCTCATTGTAATTACCATATTCTTTTCCCCAGCTAATAGTAGGTGAAAAAGATTTAGAAATTTCTAAACCATTACCTAATACTACAGAACCAAGATGAAAAGTAGAAACAGCATACAATTTTGCAGCAAAAACTGTTTTAGTCTTTTCCTTGTTAACTTCTTGCCCTATTGCAACAGAAACTGAAAACATCAGTAAGAATATTAATATGGAAGTAATAAATTTCATCTTTGATAGATTTTTGTTTTAAGAACGTAAATATAAGGTTAACAATCTGTCACTCCTATTTTTTTAACAATTTTAACATAATTTAGAACCTAACAATCCCACCTAATCTCAAAGAAAATACTCTAGGAAAAGGTGTCGTTTCATTATAAACATTAGTTTGTCCATTTGTAGGCAAAGATGGGTCTGCTTGCGTGTGTCTAGAGTTTTGAAATTCCATAAAGCTATAACTTAAACTCAATTCTAAAGCAATATTACTACGGATATCGTAGGTTACTCTAGGAATAGCAACTAAATTTAAATTAATAAACTTACCTAATGTTGGTACAAAAATACTGTTGGCAGTTTCTATAGATGAATTTGCCGTGGCAAAGCTAAATCCTGCACCTCCACCAAAAAAGAATTGAAATCTACTATCTTCAATATCACTAAACTGATGATTATAAGTATATTCAGCACCACCACTGTATAAAAACGTTTGAGCTCGTGATTGAAAATTTAATGAAGTAATTCTAATCTCGTGAAAATTAGCACCTTCTCCCCAAGCCATTGCAGGAGAAAAATTACTGAGCGATACAATTCTTGTAGCTTGGGTTTGACCCAAATCAAATGTTGCATTTTTGTACAACTTAAACATTAAGAATTTACCTGAGTTTGTTTGTGAAAAAGAAACAAATGAAAAACTGATTATTATAAATAAAAGGAGTGATTTTTTACTATTCATTGTGTTTTAGTTTTTGTAATAACTATTTAATCACAAATATATTATGGAATGACTATAAATTCCTGTTTTTCGGGATAAATTTTTAAATCAAAAAAAATATTAACCCAATAATGAAACCAATTTTGATTTATCCACTTATCTTTGTCACTCAATAAATGGATAAAACAACAAACTCGTGAAAAGAATAACAGTAAAGGAAGCAATTACAGCAACTGATTTAATAGGTTCTACTATAACAGTAAATGGTTGGGTAAGAACATTTCGTAGTAATCGATTTATTGCTATCAATGATGGTTCGACCATTAAGAACATACAAGCAGTAATTAATTTTGAAAATCAAGAAGAATCTGTATTAAAATCTATCAACACAGGAGCTGCAATATCTGTAACAGGAACTTTAGTAGAATCTCAAGGTGGAGGTCAAAATGTTGAAATTCAAGTTTCTTCTTTTGAAATATTGGGAGAAGCAAATCCCGAAGAATACCCTTTACAACCAAAAAAACACTCTTTAGAATTCTTGAGAGAGAAAGCTCACTTAAGAATAAGAACCAATACATTTGGAGCAGTTTTTAGAGTAAGACATGCTATGTCTTATGCAATTCACAACTATTTTCACACACGAGGATTTTACCAAATGCACACGCCAATTATTACTGGAAGTGATGCTGAAGGTGCAGGAGAAATGTTTAGAGTTACTACAAATGACCAAAACAATGTTCCAAAAAATGAAGAAGGAGAAGTAGATACGACTAAAGACTTTTTTGGTAAAGAAACTAACCTTACAGTTTCTGGACAACTGGAAGCAGAATTAGGTGCTTTAGGTTTAGGGAAAGTATACACATTTGGACCAACTTTTAGAGCAGAGAACTCTAACACTACGCGTCACCTTGCAGAGTTTTGGATGATAGAGCCAGAAGTAGCTTTTAATGATATTATTGACAACATGAACTTGGCCGAAGACTTCTTAAAAAGTCTAGCTCAATATGCTTTGGATAATTGCATGGATGATTTGGAATTCTTAAGAGACAGAGAATTACAAGAAGAAAAATCGAAACCACAAATAGAAAGAAATGAATTGAACCTTATTGAAAGGTTACAATTTATTACTGCCAATGACTTTGAAAGAATTACTTATACTGAAGCGATAAGAATATTAGAAAATTCTAAACCTTACAAAAAAAAGAAATTCCAATACATGCCAGAATGGGGAAGTGATTTACAAACTGAGCACGAAAGATTCTTGGTAGAAAAGCATTTCAAAAAACCAGTGATTATTAACAATTATCCGGCAAGTTTTAAGGCGTTTTACATGCGTGCAAACGAAGATGGAAAAACTGTAGCTGCAATGGACATTCTATTCCCTGGAATTGGAGAAATAATTGGAGGTTCGCAAAGAGAAGAAAGGTTGGATGTCTTGAAAGAGAAATGCAAAGATTTTAATATTCCTGAGGAACACATTTGGTGGTACTTAGAAACAAGAAAATTTGGAACCTGTAAACATTCAGGGTTTGGATTAGGATTCGAAAGATTAGTGATGTTTGTAACAGGGATGACGAATATTAGAGATGTAATCCCTTTCCCTAGAACACCTAATAACGCGGAATTTTAAAGTACAACACTACTATAAAGGATAAAAAAAGCCAGCCTTTAATTATAGTTCGGCTTTTTTATTCTTCAGTATTTCATCAAATTGTTATTGTAATTACAAACAACTAAAAAGGAAATCCTATCCCAATATTAATTTGAGGTGAGTATAAAGAAGGTAATTGAGCCTTATTTTGTAATGTATTGATATAACTGTTGTATTCATCCTTTGGCTGAAAAAACCACCTCTCGCCTTCTATTAGTGTTGGATTCTTAAGAGGATAAGCAATGTCTAATCGTATAAGGAAATAATCTAAATCTAAACGGATTCCAAAACCAGCACCAATTGCTATTTCACCAAGGAATTTATTAGTTTCAAACTTACTTCCTGGCCTTAATGAATCCTCATTCATAAGCCAAATATTTCCAGCATCAACAAATAAGGCTCCATCAAGAAATCCTAGTAAATCGAATCTATATTCTACATTTCCTTCTAGTAATATTTCTCCAATTTTATCAAAATTCAAAGCAGAATCTCTGAAAGAACCAGGCCCTAAAGATCTAGATTTCCAAGCTCTTGTTTTATCCGTTCCTCCTGCAAAAAAACTTTTTTCGAATGGCAAAGCTACACTAGAGTTTTCCATAGGAATACCTATTCCTCCAAGAAATCGCAAAACAAAATTACTCTTATCATTTATCTTGGTGTAAACCCTAAAATCATGTTGAGTTTTAACATATTGAGAAAATTGAATTCCTGCTATATTATAGCTATTGGTTGTTGCATCTTTTGTCTTATTTGTTAACTTATAAAAAGCGTTAAGTGTGTTTCCGGAACTTTCAATATTAGCATCATAATAAAGTGAAGTTCGTGAGTTATTCTTCGAATTAGGATCTTTATAAACAAATCTATAACGAGTAGATGAAATAATGTGACTTTGAAAACTAGCCGCCAAAAGTTTATCATTTAATGAGTTAATTCTATCTTGAAAAACTTGTGATTTAATTACTTCTACTGCACTTAGCGTAATAGGATCCAACTGATGATAAAATTTACTTTTAACATTCCATGCATATCCATAAGATAATTCTTGAACCCCTCTTTCAAAATCGAGTTTTGTTTGGTCCAGTCTTCTTTGGTAATTTAAAGAAGCTTTAAAAATTGTTTTAGTATTACTAATATTGCTGTATTTATCTGTATTAACAAACAAAAGTCTTGGGATAGTTAATGAAACTTCTGGCCCAAATTCTATTGTATTAAAAGCATTCGAGATATTAGAAAAGGATTTAATATCAAGCGGTATATTACTGTTGTCGGATGTATTATCATTTACTAATAATGGCTGGGATTCAAGAGCGCCCGAAACACCAAAATGTAATATTTCTGCACCTCTAAAAATGTTTTTGAAATTGTAAGCGAATGAACCTTCAATTCCAAAATTACTACCCGAAGTAGTCCCATTTGCCTCAATTTTATAATCTTGTTTTTTGGCTCCATCTACTTTTATAGTAAGTTTCAATCCTTTCGAATTTTTAACGGTGTCCATCTCTGTCAATATATTAACGGTAAGAAAAACTCCCAAAGAAGTTAACTTCTTAAACATTTTTTGTTGCTTCTGCTTGCTATATAAATCTCCTGGCTTAAGGTATAATGTTCTATAAAAAAGATTAGAATTAATGTCATTATTTCCTCTAATATAAAAATCTATTCCCTTGTAATAGTATGTTGCACTCAACTTACTGAACCTATCTTGCGTGTAGTTTATTTGTACTTGTGAAATTGTATATTGACTGTGAGGAATACTTCTAATGGAATCTGATTTAGCAATTTTTTCTTTGAACAAATCAATATCCAAAACAACAGAAACCTCATTAGTTCCGACTGTACTGTCTATATAATACTTTACATAATTCTTATTGAATTTAT
>CAJJDF010000067.1 GCA_905182785.1 uncultured Flavobacteriales bacterium | reverse complement strand
TGGAGTAATTCAAAAACAACATCAACCATTACAGAAGTAGCGCAATCGAGTACAACTTATGTATTGAATGTAGTTTCACCCAACGGATGTTTGTTGAAAGACAGTGTGTCGGTAACCATTTTTAATGATTCAATAACAATATCTCTTGATACAGGAATTTGTTTTGGGAGTAGTTTTAATTTATTTTCTACAGGAGGAGGCTCTTATAATTGGGATTCTAATCCTACATTGGTTGGTAATTCAGTTTCAAATCCAATTGTAACTCCATTAGTTACTACAAATTATAAATTGACTGTTGTTTCGGTAAGAGGATGTGTTTTAAAAGATAGTGTTACGATTTCACTGCATAATGAAAATTATGGAGTAGGTCCAGGCTCATCAATTTGTCTAGGAGATACAGCTTCAATTTCAGCTTACGGAGGTGTGACTTATTTTTGGAGTCCGAGTTCTACCTTAACTTCTCCAAGATCTAGTCAGACTAATGCTTTTCCTAGTAATACAACAATTTATAACGTTAGTTTAATTACGCCAAAAGGATGTTTGAAAAAACATGATGTTACCGTTTTGGTTGATACGAATAAAATTTATCCAACCATTACAAATGATACGGTTTTGTGTTCAAATAGTGCCTTATTGTTGTCTGCCACAGGTGGAGCTTCCTACTCTTGGTCGCCAGCTATCTATTTGTCAACTCCAAATAGTTCAAGTACATTGGCTGCACCAGTTCGAAATACAACTTTTTATGTAGATATTTCAAATAAATGTTTTACAGTTAGAGATTCTGTAGCCGTAATAGTTCCGGGAAACAATGCTATTGTTGTTCCTGATAAAATAATTTGCCCAGGTAGTATGATTAATATTATAGCCTCTGGAGCAGTGCAATATCAATGGAAGTATGACAACTCTATTGTATCGGGAATATATAGTTCTGTCTTGACTGTAGAACCTACGAAGCCTACAAAATATAAAGTTATTGCTGTTGATGCATTTGGTTGTATTGATTCAACTACTGTTTTTGTGGATTTATATAATAATGCAAACATAGACGCAGGTAAGGATCAAATAATTGATTTGGGTGAATCTACTGTATTAACTGCTAAGGGTGATGCTGGAGCAGTAAGATGGACATCCTCTTTAGGATCGGTCTCTTGTGATTACTGTAGAACATCTCAAGTATTTCCTGAGTATACTACAACTTATGAATTGGAGTTAATAGATACCAATGGGTGTGTTGATAAAGATACCGTTCAGATTCAAATTGGAGGGATACTTAGAGTTCCCAATACATTTACTCCAAATGGGGATGGCATAAACGATACTTTTTATCCAGTTTCAGAAAATATAACTTCATTCACTATGCAGATTTTCAATAGGTGGGGAGAACTGTTATACGAAACAGATAACATAGAAAATGGATGGGATGGAATCTATCAGGGCACTTTAAGTAAAGTAGATACTTATGTTTGGAAAATAACATACGGACATCTAACAGAAGCAAGAGCCGAAATAATGGGTCACGTTAATTTGGTTAAATAGGATATTAATTTAGTTGAAGTAGAAAAGAAAGTTTTCCTCTGTTGAGAATAGAACTTTAATAAAATTTTATTTTAAATAAAATCTTCTTTTGTCATATTCAGCCAGTTTAGGGCTGAGTTATGTAATAAGTTTTCTTTCGTTTTAAGATCCAATTCAAATTCTCTTATTAATTTCCCAGGTTGTAATTCTCCTAGAGGAAAAGGATAATCAGATCCCAGAGCAACTTTATCCGAACCAATTAAATCTATTAAATAATTTAAGTTAGCTTCGTCATGAACCAAAGAATCTAACCAAAATTTACCAAGGTAATCTTTAGGTGCAACATTGTTATCAATGGCACATAAATCGGGTCTTACATCAAATCCATGTTGAATTCTAGAAATAGTAGCAGGAAAAGAACCTCCTCCGTGAGCAAAAGCAACACGCAAGTTGGGTAACCTTTCGAATATGCCACCAAAAATCATAGAGCATATTGCCAAAGAGGTTTCAGCTGGCATACCAACTAACCAAGGCAACCAATACTTTTCCATCTTAGATTTCGACATCATATCCCAAGGATGAACAAATACTGCCATATCAAGTTCTTCACAAGCTTGAAATATTGGAAATAAATTGGCATCATTCAGATTCCAATCATTTACATGAGATCCAATTTGAATCCCTTTTAACCCTATTTTTTTACACCTTTCCAATTCCATGATTGCCATGGCAGGATCTTGCATAGGGATTGTTCCTAATCCCACAAATCGTTTTGGATATTTTTCAACTATTTCAGCAATGTGGTCGTTCAAAAACATAGCTACATCCAAGCAATCTTTAGGTTTAGCCCAATAAGAAAACATCACAGGGACTGTAGATAAAACTTGCACATTTATGTGTTGTGCATCACACTCAGTTATTCGAGTCTCTGGACTCCAGCAATTGTCTTCAATCTCTCTAAAAAACTTATCGTCCATCATCATTCTTGCACAGCAAGGTTTGTGATGATCTAGGTGAATAAATCCTCCGTACCCAAATTTTTGTTTAAAATTTGGAATGTCTTTTGGCAAGATATGCGTATGAATATCAATGCTTAATATGTCCTCGGCTTTTGTCATAGCTTATAAAAATCTTTCGTCAATATCCATAACTGAATTACACTTAGAACAAGTTCTTTTTTCTTCAGAATTATAAAATTCTTTGAACCTCGATTGAAAATCTGTTTCAATATTTTCTTGAGAAAAATACGTTTCGTGTAATTTATTGTTGCAGTTGTCACAAAACCAAAGTAACCCATCTTTCATGTTGGTCCCTTTTCTCACTCTTTCTATTACAAGTCCTATAGAATTAGCAGAACGAACAGGATTATGAGGAATGTTTGCAGGCAACAAGAACATATCTCCTTGTTTAATTGGCACTTCAATTTTTTCGCCCTCTACTTGTACGGTTACTAAAATATCCCCTTCCAATTGGTAAAATAACTCTTCAGTTTCGTTAAAATGATAATCTTTTCTAGCGTTAGGTCCACCCACAATCATTACAATAAAATCGCCAGCTTCTATATATAAATTTTTATTTCCAACAGGTGGTTTTAATAAATCTCTGTTTTCATCAATCCATTTTTGTAGATTAAAAGGGGCTGCAATTTTCATAATAATTGGTTTAGTTTTCTGAATTTTTAAATGTAAGAAAAATAGAGGGGATTTGCTAACAGAATTATTTTGGTTTTTTAAAATTTCTCACTGTATCTGGTTTTCGTTTAAAAACTAGAGCATAAGTTATTTTGGCGTTTCCAGACGCTATTTTAGTCAATTTAAAAAATAAGTAATTACCGTTTTAGAAATTGAATTATTTTTATTATTCATTTGAAACGAATAGCGAAGGAAATTAACCGTTACAAGCAAGTGATAGATAGTTTTTTTTATTACTGTTAACAATATTAAAACTCGTTTTACAAGAAAAAAACAAACCTCCTTCATAATTAATTTTTTACCTTTGATATTCAAAATTTAATTTAATTAATTATGATTTTTATAGAAAATGAAGGGCACACTGACCCAAGATTAAATTTGGCTTTGGAAGAATATGCACTTCGTAATTTCACCTCTCAATCTGATTATTTATTGTTTTACATTAACGAGCCTTCCATAATTATAGGGAGAAGTCAAAATACAATCGAAGAGATAAATCAGGATTATGTTGAAAAAAATAACATCCAAGTGGTACGAAGAATCTCTGGTGGTGGTGCAGTTTATCATGATTTTGGAAATCTTAACTTCAGCTTCATCACAAATTATGATATTAAACGGTTAAATAATTTTAAAAAATTTACAGAGCCAGTTATCAGTGCACTTTCAAAAATAGGAGTGGAAGCTGAGCTAAAAGGAAGAAATGATATTCTTGTAAAGGATAAAAAAATATCTGGAACTGCTCAATTTTCAACTGGGAAACGAATGATAAGCCATGGAACTTTATTATTTGATACTGATCTAGGAGAAGTTGCAAATGCGCTTCAGGTGAAAATGAGTAAGATTATATCTAAAGGGCATAAATCTGTAAGGAGTCGTGTTGCCAATATTAGTGAATATATTAATAAGCCCTTAAAAATAGAAGATTTTAGAGAGCTATTGTTGAGTGGTTTGTATGAGGAAAGAGAGTCGTTTGAGACTTATCATTTAACACAAGAAGAATGGAAAGCTGTTCATGCTCTGAAAGAAGAAAAGTATGATTCTTGGGACTGGAATTATGGTCGTTCTCCAAAATTTAATGTTCAGTATGTTAAACGTTTTCCTGTTGGAGAAATTGATGTGAGAATATTTGTGGAGAAAGGATACCTCACTGAACTTAAGATTTTCGGAGACTTCTTTGGTAAAGAACCGTTAGAAGATCTCGAAAATATTTTGATTGGTGTAAAGTATAACAAAGAGGAAATTTCAAAAAAACTTAACGATGTTAAAATAGAGGAATATTTTGGTAACATCCTTAAATCAGAATTTATTGATTTATTATATAGTGCTGATTAAAAAATGTATAAATGAATTTAAAGTTTCGCCCTTCCTTTTTTAATTTAGTTATGTAATATGAAAACCGTATTGATTATTTCTATCTAAACTAGATAGGTTTCCTTTGGTTTGTAATACACAAAAAAGACATCTAATTTTTTTGTTTAAAAATAATAGTTCTTTGTGTACTCTTCTTATATCTGTCTCTAGGAATAATCTCTCTTTTCTTACTTGGGCGATAGCTCGTAATAGTTGGATTTAGAACGTATTCGACTTGGTGCTCAATCATTTTTTCAAAAGGTATAAGAAAATCCTTCGTCTCGCATTTTTCTAAATCTCCTTCTTTAAGTAAATTTAGCACAGTATAGACAGACTCAATAGTGCTAAGACAAAGAGGTTGTGGCTGTTGTTTGATAATAAATTTTGATTTTATTTCATTATCAAAACTCACTCTTTTTAGTTGTTGCAAGTTTGTACTTAGTTTAAGCATTTTACGGGCACAGGGCCATGTGCCATCCAGAATAAATAGGTGAGGATTTTCACCCATAAAAGAGATTATTTCAGAACTTTTTCTTGTCGATAAATTGAAATTATTTTTCCCTGGATAAAGTAAAAATGAAGAACTATTTTCTTTAGTCAGTATTTCATTTACACGCTTATTGTTCGTAAAATCGACACCCACTATAATTTCTGAATTTTCAAGTTGAAGCTGAGTCATTCTTCCTGTTCCGTTTCTTTCTTTTTTGTACTCCTTTGGGTGCATAAGAATAATAAAACGTGTCTTAGTCTGGAAAGAATTTATGTGTTTACAAATACATGTACTTGAGGGTCTCATGCAGGTGTAACATTTTATTCTTGATTTTAGTGTTTCTCGGAGCTCTGACTCATCCATTGTCTTAGAATTGTATATAACGTTATTTTTGTTAGCAGTAGAGGATTTAACACCACTAATTTTTCAAGTAGCAAGATACTTAATTAAACAAAAGAACGGCTTAAGATTACTCCTAAACCGCTATTAATTATACGGATTGTTAATTGCCGTTTTATTTCTCTATTTGATTATTTATTATAGAAAAGAATTCATCATCTGTCATCTTTTTTTATTTCTATTCTCGTTTCTTTTAGTCTATGAATTACTCCATTCTCTATAGAGGATAACTCTAAATCCGTCTCAAATATCCCTGCAAATCTATAAAGTCTAAACCCAAGATTATCTACACTTCTTGGAAACGTTATACGCTTTACTAAATTAGAAGTCACTCCTTTAAACCAAGCATCATATTTCTCTGGATTTTTACACTTCTCTGTTATTACTGTTCCGTCTTTACTGATTCGATTATCCCAATCTTCGTTTTCGTAAAATTTAGGAAACCATAAATTATGGTTTGGATAAATTTTACTTTTAAACCAAGCTTGCTGAACGGCTTTATAATTTTGTCCTAAGCAATTACAAGCGTCAACTATTTTTCTGAAAGCTGGATTTTCTTGAACGTCTAAATATCCTTTTTCACGGTAATGATTTGGATTAAATTCTTTATCTAAATTCCATGATTCCCATTGTCCGCTTTTTTCCAAGCTTTTAATTTTAGTTCTTATTTTTTTAACCAAATCTGCTATTTGGTTATTAATCGAATCTAAATCTTCGGTTATTTTAATTCGGCTTATATGATGTTCTGTTGCTTGTATTATATCCGTCTCTCTATCAATATCTGACTCGATTTGCTTCTTATGAAAGGGTTCGTCAATTTCGATATGTAATTGTATTTGAGGTAAGTACATATCTGTCAAAGCATGACCTTCAGGGCGATTCACATATTGTTGAGTTATAAATTTGATATCTGTTCGATTTAATAAATGGTATATTCGAGTTACGACATAATTTTCGTAATTCTTTTTATTTGTCTTTGCTATCTGGCGGATTATGTAATCTCTTTTTGTCATTTATTTTAATGCAAGTTAATTTTAGTGTATGAAAATTAGGAGATTTGGAAGCACTAAACTTTTGGTTAAGCATAAAGTTTGATATGAGCCAAAAGCCTTGATTTTATTAATGTTCGCTTATTTTTATATTTTTGTGTTTATAGTATAATTCGTCACACTTTTTACCGTAGTTAAAATAGGTTTCATCTGAGAAGCCTTCTATATTAATAATTTTAAATTTCATCTTTGTCTTTATAGTTGGAATTTTAGCTAATTTCCCTTCTTCATTATTTGCTAAATGGTCGAAATAGTTCCAATTTCCAATATAATCTTCAGTCAATAAATTTACACTTGATTCTCCACTTCCTTCATTTGAAGCATTTCCAAACTCATATCTAGTCATTCCAATTAATTGTATTTTTTTTGATTTGGAATTATATCTAAATTGATTTTTATAACCAGCCCGCATCCAATTATTTTCAAAATAAAATCCATTTTTCGCATCTGATATTCCAGATTGTAAGTTTAATATCTCTATTGGCTTGCTTTTTGTTTTTTTGAAGTTCTTGCTAGATAAAAGGCATACAATTACTGATTTTTCATTATCAATATAAACGGTATCAATAATACCATCAAAGTCAATATCTTTTTCGAGTTTATTCTGTGCCAGAACGGAAAAATTTATTAAAAATATAGTTGTCAAAAAAATAATTTGTTTCATTTATATTCTGCTTTAATTATTGCTAATAATGGAATATAGTTAACTATATATCCACTATGTGTTTCGTAAATATAATAATTATTTCTTGATAACTAGTGTATTGAGTTTTTTTTGGCGTATACTATATATCTGCCCCCAGTTCACTTCCTTCTCTAATTGCTCTTTGGGCATCAATTTTTTTGGCGTTTTTTCCTCCACCAATTAAGTGTGGAGTTTTACCTAATTTAATTAACTCTTCGTGTAGTAAATTTACGCTTACTTGTCCTGCACACACTACAATTGTATCGGCTTCTATAAGTTGTTTCTTCTCATTAATAGTAATGTGAATTCCTTTCTCATCTATCTTATCATAAGAAACTCCATTGAGCATAGTTACCTTTTTCATTTTTAGAGATTGTCTGTGAATCCAACCCGTAGTTTTTCCTAGGTCTTTTCCTATTTTGCTGTCGCTTCTTTGTAGCATAGTAATTTCTCTAGGCGAGGGGTGAGGGTTTGGTTTTAGCAGTCCACCTCTTACCGAGTTGGTTCCGTCTATTCCCCATTCTTTCAAAAATAAATTGGTATCCAAAGAGGGAGATTCTCCTTCGTGCGATAAAAATTCTGCTACGTCAAATCCAATTCCTCCAGCACCAATAATCGCTACTTTTTTACCCACAGGTTTACCAAGCTTCAAAACATCCTCATAATCCAATACATTTTCGTTATCAATTCCTTTTAGTTTTATTTGTCTTGGTTTTATTCCGGTAGCAATAATTACTTCGTCAAATTGTTTCAGTTCGGTTGCAGTAGCTTTGGTATTTAGTTTCAATTCTACTCCATGAATTTTAATTTCGTTTGCGAAATACCTCAAAGTCTCATAAAACTCTTCTTTTCCAGGGATTAGTTTGGCAATGTTAAACTGTCCTCCAATTTCAGTATGCGTTTCAAACAAAGTTACTTTGTGTCCACGTTTTGCGGTTACAGTTGCTGCGGCTAATCCTGCTGGTCCTGCTCCAATTACTGCTATCGTTTTGGGAGCAGGAGTAGGTGTGTAGTTCAAGATAGTTTCGTGGCAAGCTCTTGGATTCACCAAACAACTGGCAGTTTTTTGTTTAAAAACATGATCCAAGCAAGCTTGGTTACAACCAATGCAGGTATTTATTTCTTCTTCTCTTCCTTCAATTGCTTTTTTAATTATTTCTGGATCTGCCAAAAAAGGACGAGCCATAGAAACCATGTGAGCGTGACCTTTTGCCAAAATTTCTTCCGCTTTTTCGGGAGAATTTATTCTGTTAGTAGTAATTAATGGGATTTTAATTTCTTTCATCATTTTCTCAGTCACCCAAGAAAACCCCGCTCTAGGAACCATAGTTGCAATAGTGGGAACACGAGCTTCGTGCCATCCAATTCCAGTATTGATAATTGTAGCTCCTGCTTTTTCTATTTCTTTGGCAAAGTGAACTGTTTCTTCCCAAGTGTTTCCTTCTTCTACCAAATCCAGCATAGAAAGTCTGAAAATGAGTATAAAATTCTCCCCAACAGCCTCTCTCGTTCTTCTTATAATATCTAACGGAAACTGAATTCTATTTTCAAATTCTCCTCCCCATTTATCTGTTCTTTTATTCGTTTTTGCTGAGACAAATTCATTTATCAAATACCCTTCAGAGCCCATAATCTCAACTCCATCATACTTTGCATGTTGAGCGAGTTTTGCAGCTCTTACAAAATGCCGGATTGTTCTATTTACTCCCATTTTGGACAAAGCCCAAGGTTTGAAAGGGCTAATTGGCGATTTTATTGCACTGGGTGCAACTGCAAAGGGATGATAGCCATAACGACCAGAATGAAGTATTTGCATGCAAATTTTCCCGTCATTTTCGTGAACAGCTTTCGTTATTTTTTTGTGTCGGTTGGCTTCTCTTTTGTTGGTTATTTTACTGGTAAATGGAGCCGTCCAACCTTGTCGGTTAGGAGCAATTCCTCCAGTTACTATAAGACCAACTTGTCCTTTTGCACGTTCTGCAAAATAAGCTGCCATTCGGTCATATCCATTTTTTTCTTCTTCCAGTCCTGTGTGCATACTCCCCATTATCACTCGGTTTTTGAGTGTTGTAAAACCTAAATTTAAAGGTTGAAGTAAATGAGGGTATTTAGATGATGACATAGTTTAGTATCTTTGTGCGATTGAAACACTAATTTACATTAATTCTTACTTTTTATGAAAAAAGACTTCAAAGTATTTATCTTTTTTATTCTCTTGGTAATCGTATACGGTTTAATGCATTATTTTGATGGAGTAGGGAAGTTTGTTTTTTCTGCTATGTATTCTAATTTCGTATTAGGAATTATTTCTTTGGGCTATTTCTTCCATAAAAAAGTGACTAAGTATTCTTTTCTATTAATCAGTTTAGGGTTTAGTTTTTTCTATATTTTTGCAGGCATGAAAGGGTTTACTTTAGTCAATAAATCCAATTTTATTTTAGTTAAAAATATCTCATTAATTGTATTCGCTTTGTTCCTTTTAAATGATATTGTTTTTAATAGATTAAAGAAAACAAAGTGGCTTGTGTTTCCTTTGGCTATACTTATTATAGGGTATTTTACAATGAGAATTTTGGATGTAGAAATTGCATTTACCAATCAATTCACTTTTTATAAAAACACAGTTGGGTTTGGAATTATAGCTTTTATTTTGAGTCTAGATGGCGCAAAACAATCTGTGCCAGTAATTACTAAAAGAGTGATGATGGTGATAGCCCTTTCATTCTTTATAGAGATTTTGGGGTGTTTGGTTTTGTAGGTTTTTTTATACTTTTAATTATTGTCTTCATTGTCATCCTGAATTTATTTCAGGATCTAGCTAAGCATATTTCACGCATTACTCTCACGTAATATTTCAATGAATAAAGATGCTGAAACAAGTTCAGCATGACGGCTGTTGGTTTGTTTTACCCCTTAATCCTGAATTTATTTCAGGATAATATGCAATGTGTTGTCAGTTACTCAAATCTTACTCAGGTACTTCATAAAAAGAAAAATTAATGTTGCCATAATTTCTCGTTTCTTTATAGAATTCATGTTCTGGAGCTGGCACCTTTTTTTGATGTTCTAAAATAAGTGTTCCTCCAGGCAACATTAAATCATTTTCGAATATAATATCTGGCACTTCCATTCCTTTTTCTAAAATATAAGGAGGATCTGCAAATATCATATTAAATTGTCTTGTACAAGTTTTTAGGTACTTAAAAACATCCAATTGTATCGTGTGAATATTATCTGTAGCTTCCAATTCTCCTACCATTTTATTGATAAACTGAATGTGCTTTTTATCTTTTTCTACCAACGTAATGTCTTCGGCTCCTCTAGAGAAAAACTCAAGAGAGATACTTCCAATTCCCGAAAATAAATCCAAGACGATTAAATCTTCGAAGTCGTGACTGTTGTAAATGATATTGAAAAGTGCTTCTTTGGCAAAATCTGTTGTAGGTCTTGCTGTAATATGTTTTGGGGCTTTAAATCTTTTCGATTTGAATTTTCCTCCTATTATACGCATTGAATCTGTTTGTGAAGTGTAAAAAATCTGTGAGTAGAAATAGCATTTAGCTGGCTTGTTTCTATTTCATTAAAGTTAAGATTTTCTTTTGGTATAAACTGACTCCAAAACAAGTATTTTTCATCTTTTGGTCCAATCATTCCCGATAGACCTATTTTGATTTTCTGGATATCAAGTTTCAACTTTTCGGCAACCAAACTCAAGTAATACAGAGTTTCATCTGTATTTTCTGCAATAAACCGATTGAAGAAAATGAGTTTTTTGTTTTCAATTGCGGTTATTTCAAATTCTTTTTCTGTACTGAAATTAACATGAAAACCATCCGAAAGACAATCTATCATTACAGAACCAATATGCAGGTACTTAATGTTTGGAAACAATCCCGAAAGAAATTCTTTACTCGTTTTATCAATCCCGTAACAGTTAGTAATTTCTTGTTTTACGAGTTTATCGTGATTTATTTCAAAAGATTCTAAGGAAGTTTGGTTAAACTCCAAATAGGTTAAACTTTCGTTTTCTTGAAAAATAGAATTAGGGACTAGAGTAAAAGCACTGTTTTGAAATACACAACTTACCGTGTCTAGAGCTGATTTTTGAACAATCTCACTTTCATTAAAAGCAGTACTCAAGTCCTTTTTGTCTAAAGAAATAGATTCAATTGCTACTCCTTTTTTGTTGGATTTATCAATCAATAAAAAGTGGATAAACTGTGCGTTTATTTCAATAGAAAGATGAAAATTACCGTAATTTTTCACTTCATTCTCTGTCATGTGATAAAAAACTACCATGAACAATCAGGTGTTGTTGGTTAATACTTTTTTTTAGTAAACAAAAGTATTATTTCCAGTTTGTTTTAATTTGCTTTTCCTTTAAGTCACCAATTTGTAAGGTGTCTTTTACATCATAATCCAATTGAGGACCATAGGGAGGAATTGCTTGAATAAGCACAGTGTTTAAAGAGTCAACAATTGCAGTTTTGAAACTGAATTTTTTTCCTTTGTTGTCAATTGTTCTTTGAGTTGCTAATTGATCTACATCAAACTCGTAATCTCTGTTGTCATTCTCTTTGGTGTCTTTTCCAAAAATATCGTTGGCTACAGGAAGCTTCTTGTATTCACGAATAATAAGGCCAAGAGTTAATGCATCTTTTTCTGTCCATATTACTGGGTATCTATGATTCAATGCTCTAGCTTGTTCAACTGTCATTTTTTGAGAAGGAACATCACCAATTGCTTTGGTTAATACTCTGATAGAATCAAATTTTGCGAATTTCACTAAATCTTCAAATGAAGTGGCTAGTTTTTTATACTTTCTATCGTGTGCTTCTTGTAATTTTTTAATGTCAGAAAGTCCTTGTTTTGCTAAATTTTCTGAATCTTCCCATTCTTGTTCGTAAATGATCCTGTCTTTTACTGATTTAATGTTTAATTGAATAAAAACAACAGATGCTAATAAGAAAACAACAGATGCGATAACAGTAGCAGTTTTAGAGGTTTTTGCAGTCATTATAAAATAAAGCGATACAAACCCTAAGATAAAAAGAACAATTGCTCCTATCAGGAATGTATTGCTTTGAGATAAATTCGTGGTAGAATTAGTTCCTATACCCATTATCATAAAGGTGAGGCCAGCCAAAATAAGTAAAATTGAGAAAAGGTATTTTCTTATAAAAAGCCAGTATTTATCGTAATTATCCATAGGGTTCTATATTATTTGTGTTTGTAACCGTAACAAAATTAAAAATTTTTTTCATTGAACAAATTAAATTTAAACATATTCTCCTTTATTAGCCTAATATTTAATATTTAAATTATTTTGAGGTAATTTAGGAGTGTAAACGGAAGAGAAATTAATGCAAATAGAAAAATTTAGAGAATTAATCCAAGAAAACTTCGAATTTCCCTTTACAGAGGATCAAGAAAATTTAATTGAAGTACTGCATAAATTTTTAACTTCCTCTTTTCCAAAGAAAATTGGTGTAATGAGTGGATATGCCGGAACAGGGAAAACTTCTTTGGTTTCTGCATTGACTCAAATTTTAGGAAAATTAAATTACAGCACCATGCTTTTGGCTCCTACAGGAAGAGCTGCAAAAGTAATTTCTTCTTATTCTAAAAGAAGGGCATTTACAATTCATAAAATTATTTACACCTACAAACATGTGGGTGGTAAAAGCGTTTTTGTATTGAAAAATAACACGGCAAAAAACACTTTATTTGTTGTGGATGAAGCTTCTATGATAAGCGATAATTCTTACATGGATAAAAAATCACTGTTAGATGACTTGATGGAATATGTATATTCTGGAAAAAATTGCAGTGTTTTATTTGTAGGGGATACGGCTCAGCTTCCGCCAGTAGGAGAAGAATTGAGTAGAGCTTTGGATTCTGAATTTTTAGTATCTACTTTCTATGCCGAAGTATTTCAGTATAAATTAACCCAAGTAGTAAGGCAAAAAGAAGAATCGGGAATTTTGTTTAATGCGACACAAATTAGAGACAAAATTGAGCAGGAAGAATTTCTACCTTTCCTTTCTAATCGTAAATTTAGTGACGTGATAAGAGTGAATGGGAATGATTTGCAAGACGAGCTAGAAGGTTCTTACAGTAATTTTGGAGTGGAAAACTGCATTGTGCTTTGTCGTTCCAATAAAAGAGCAAACTTATTTAATCAGCACATCAGAGCTCGGATACTTTACAAAGAAGAGGAAATAGATGCAGGTGATTTGATGATGGTGGTAAAAAATAATTACCATTGGTTGTCCGATAAATCTAAAGCGGGTTTTATTGCCAATGGAGATATCGTAGAAATATTAAGAGTTAGAAAAACAGAAGAATTGTATGGATTTAAATTTGCTACTGCCGAAGTGCGCTTAATTGATTATCCAGAAGAACAGCCGTTTGAAGTCAAACTAATGTTGGATGCAATTATGGTAGAAACGACTAGTATTCCTCGAGCGCAACTCAAGAATTTGTACCACGAAATAGAAAAAGAATATTTTGATGAATACCCAGGGCGAAGAGATAGAATGGAAAAAGTACTGAAAGATCCTTACTTTAATGCACTTCAAGTGAAGTTTTCCTATGCTGTAACTTGCCATAAATCACAGGGTGGACAATGGGATACCGTATTTATAGATCAAGGATATTTGACCAAGGAAATGGTAAACGTAGAATATTTAAGATGGATGTACACCGCATTTACAAGGGCGCAAACCAAATTATATTTAGCTAATTTTCACAAGATGCTGTTTGAGGGAACAGAGGAAGAAGATTAGATTTTTGATTGTCGGTTCGAGTATTTTCAATAGATGAAATATCTTGAAAGTATTTATTAATAGATTTTTATTCAATTATTTTAACGGTTAGTGTATGAAACGTAGCGGATTAAAATGCACTTACTTTCGATTTAACACTTAGCCAAATTTACAATTTTACCGTTAATTTTCTTTGAACCGTCAAATTGTAAATTTGGCGGACTTTGTAAATATGCACCAACTTTGGGTTTGGCACTTAACCCTTATTATTTTTATATAGTGTTGTACACCGTTATTACTTGTTTAATTGTTGTTGTTATTTCATTCAGGTCATAGCCTTTTTCTGCATAAATTAAGACGCAATTATTTTTTGCACAAAGTTCCTTTTTTCTTTTATCTCTTTCGACTGATTTTTTAAATGCTTCTTCTCCACCAAAAAACTCAATAGGTTCATAATGTTGTGCACCTTGATATTCAATACCTATATTTAGACTTGGGAGATAAATATCTAAATGTTGCCTTCCGAGCCAATCTGGAGAGGCATGATGTATAACTTCATATTCTTTAAAATATTGAGAAATTTTATAAAACAATTCAGTTTCACTAATCCAACCTTCTCCAACTTTTGGCATTCCAATTTTTTCTCGATATAAATCTTCTGCTTTTTTTAATATTATTCTGCATTGGTTGAATACTGCTTTTTCAACTACATGTGGTATAGTAGAATTGAAACCAGATATTGATTGATTATCATCAATAGATTTATATAATTCGTATTCCGAAGTTGATATGAAAAAATCTTTATAATATTCAGAATTATACACATATTTAACTTCAGTATGTTGTTTTTTAAACAAACCAAATATTATCTTTTTATCAATAACTTTAGATTCTTTCTTTGTCCTAATTGGTTTACCATTTTTAAAAAATAGGTCAAAAAAATTCTTGCCCTTTTCGATTTTATATATTTGAAGTTGTTTTTTCGCAAAAGGTTTTATTTGATTAATGTTGTTTTGACCAAATTCAGTTAAATGGCTATATCCTGCAATTTTCGCTATTAAATTTCCATTTAAAAGTTCTCGATTAAGTTTGTTTTCAAATTCAAGAATACTATTTAAACTAATATATTCGTTTTGACATATTAATTCCCAAGCCTTTTCGTAATCATTATTGTTTTTTGAATTTTGTATGTTTTCTATATGAGCATTTCTTTTTTCTTTAGAAATTATTTCTTTTTTCTTTTTATTATCATTCCAAAAACGAACTTTCCCTTCTACTTTTACTTTTGAAAGGTTAATTTTTTTTTCAATTCTTTTAGGTAAAAATAAATCACCACCAACATATTCTAAATTACCTAAGCTCTCAATTTCTGTATCTCTTAAACTAAGTCTACCACCAACTTTTTTTAAATTACCTAAATCTTTTATTTTTGAGTATCTAAGTCCAATATCACCGCCAACAAATTCTAATTTATTTAATGATGATAATTCTGATGAAACAAAATATGAACTTATCCAAAAATCTTTTTCCACTATTTTAAGGTTTCCAAGGTTTTGAATATTTGCGTCACTAATTCCAAGAAATCCAGTTATTTTTTCTACATCTCCAAGACTTTTGATTATTTCACCACGTATGATAATATCAGTATCAATTATATTCGATTGGATGATGTTTTTCAATTCTAAAATAGATGATATGTCAGTTGGATTGTAACTCATTCTTATGGCTATAACGGTTAATGTATGAAACGTAGTGTTTAGATACAGACAACCTTAATAAATTAACTAATATCAAAAATACAAACAAAATAAGAATAACAGACTAACAACTATACTTTTATATATATTGTTATCATTCTGTTACTTTAAATTACTTATTAAAAACCAAATAACAAACATAGATAATCAATGATAAAATCGATAATAACAAACAAACATATGTCAGTTTCTCGGAAACTTTATAAACTTTATTTATATCTGTGTGTTCGGATTGGAATTTTATTCCGTCCACTGAGTCAATGTACTCTAACAGCATCTTTTCCCTCGCACGAACTGAATTCTTATAAAAAAGTGTTTCGCCATGCTGAGTTATTAAGGAAAAAAGGATACTCAGTCCGAATAGAATTACTGTTGATACGAAAAGATATTTATTCTGGAGAGATAAGTTTTCAGGTATTAAGCCTATAAACAAACCTATAAACCCAAGTGAAATAGTAGTTATATGTCTATGAAAAATATAAAAAGATTCAAATTGTTTATTTTGGTAGTAATTTACCTTTTCAATTCTTTTTTCAATTCCTTCTTGTGTTTTTGACATATTTCAATAGATGATAACAATGGAATATAGTTAACAGTTAACTATATATCCACTACGTGTTGATTCGTTTGTTTTTCAAATGTAAGTATTCTAATTGTAAATTTTCAGCATTTAACTTCATAATTTATAAAGGGTTATAAGATTTGTGTCTAAACTTATTTTTTTATTAAGTTACGTTATTCTTGCTTTTTATAAAAGCATAGCCGTATAATATACGGCTAGAGTATTTTTTTTAAGTAGATAGAGGTGAATTGTTTGAAAAAAAACAACTATTTTTTTGTGTTTCGGCAAATGCCAAAAAAAAGCTTCAAATTCTGATGAATTTGAAGCTTTTTTTTTATAAAATATTTACCTACTTCAAATACTCCGTTACATTCTTCTCAATTCTATTTATCAAATTGCTATTATCAGCTTTCACAAAAGTTTCTCCAGTAATTTTCTCATACAATTCCGTGTATCTTTCTGTGATAGTATTCACAAATGAATCTGGAATTGGAGGAATTTCTTGTCCTTCCAGTCCTTGAAAACCATTCTCTATTAGCCATTCTCTAACAAATTCCTTAGAAAGTTGCTTTTGCTGTTCGTCTTTGTCTTGTCTTTCTTGATAACCATCCGCATAGAAAAAACGAGAAGAATCGGGAGTGTGAATTTCGTCAATCAAATAAATGACTCCGTCTCTTTTTCCAAATTCATATTTGGTATCTACTAAAATTAATTCTTGCTTAGCAGCAATTTCAGTTCCTCTTTGAAATAAATCTCTCGTGTACTTTTCTAATTGTTCGTAATCTTCTTTGCTTACAATCCCTTGAGAGATAATATTTTCTCTTGAAATATCTTCGTCATGGTCGCCATCTTCTGCTTTGGTAGCAGGTGTAATTAGTGGAACAGGAAACTTATCGTTTTGTTTCATTCCATCAGGCATTTGTACTCCACAAATCATTCTTTTTCCAGCTTTGTATTCACGCCAAGCGTGCCCAGCCAAATAACCTCTAATCACCATTTCTACCATGAATGGCTCACAGAATTTTCCTACAGCCACATTTGGATCTGGATTTGCCTCAAGCCAATTTGGAACTAAATCGCTCGTTTCATTTAAAAACTTGGTAGCAATTGCGGTTAAGATTTGTCCTTTGTAGGGGATTCCTTTTGGAAGAACAGCATCGAATGCCGAAATTCTATCCGAAGCAATTAAAACTATTTTTTCGTCATTGATGTTGTAAACATCTCTTACTTTCCCTTTGTAAATAGCTGTTTGGCCAGGAAAATTATAATTGGTAGCAGTAAGTGTTTGTTCCATAAGATTCTTAAAATGAGGTAAAGCAAAAAGCATCTAGATAATTAAATCTAGATGCTTCAAAATTAGTTATTTTTTATTTTTTTTAACCCAATTAAAATAGGTAAGATATTAATAAAAGGAAATTGTTTTAAACAGACATTTTCCATTTAAGTAATGAATCGTAGTTTTCTTTAGTAATAAATTCTTTTTCTAGAGCTGTTTCAATTAAAACATCAAAATTACAAAGAGAATAGAAAGTACACTCGTTTTCAAAATTATCTATTGCTTTTTGGAATCCGTAATCCATAATAGAAATTACTCCTTTTACTTGGTTTCCGTTTTCTTTCACAGCTTTCACAGCTTGAATAGAACTTCCTCCAGTAGAAATTAAATCTTCAATAAGCACAACAGTCCTTCCTTTTTCCATCACCCCTTCAATCATGTTTTGAAGTCCGTGGGCCTTAGCTTGAGAACGAACATAGGCAAATGGCATGTCTAACTCTTGAGCAACCAAAGCACCTACAGCAATCCCTCCAGTGGCAACACCAGCAATAATATCTGGTTTACCGTAAGCTTCTAAAGTAAGCTCTGCAAGTTGTTGTCTAATGTATGTTCTTATTACCGGATAAGAAAGAATTACTCTATTGTCGCAATAGATTGGTGATTTAATGCCAGAAGCCCAAGTGAACGGTTCTTCTACATTTAATTTGATAGCTTTTACTTGTAATAAATATTCTGCTACCTTTGAGGCTGTATTTTTGTTTAAAATCATAATCGGACGCAAATGTATAAAGTTTTTATAAATGATAGGGTATTTTTGATAGGATTTAATTTGAAAAAGTCATTTTTCGACAAAAAAATCTTGTTTATAAATTGTTATTCTTTAGAAGATTTTGAAAAAACACTAGAAAATAACAAAATAACTAAGCAGGTTATTGTAAATTTTCCAACTCTTAGAGTGATGGAAAAAATTATTAGTAAGCGTTTTAGGATTGTAGAAGCTGGAGGGGGATTGGTTGTAAATAAAAATAAAGAAGTTTTATTTATTTTTAGAAGAGGGAAGTGGGATTTGCCAAAAGGAAAATTAGAAAAACACGAAAAAATTAAAAAAGGAGCTATTAGAGAAGTTGAAGAAGAGTGTGGAATTACCAATCCAACTGTAACGGAGGAATTAATAACGACTTTTCATAAATTTAAAAATAAAGGAAAAGAATGCCTTAAAAAAACTTATTGGTTCATTATGAAATATGAAGGGGATGAAGAGTTGGTGCCTCAATTAGAAGAGGACATTACTAAAGCCAAATGGATGGGTGTAGATAAGTTTGATAAAGTTTTCGAGAACACTTTTCCTTCTGTTGCTGATGTTTTGAATGCCTATTTAGAAAGAAAATAAAAAAACCGCTAGTACAATTTGCACTAGCGGTTTTTTAAGTTGTTTTTATCTTCTACCTCCTCTTACTGCTTGTTGTTCTTCGATTTTTTGGTCTATGATGAGATTGATTATTGATAAACTGCGTTAGCTTTCTTCGGCTACTTGTAAAAACTAAACCTTTTCTTACCTTAAAGTAGTTTTGCTTATCTACTGTATTCTTGTAAGCGTTTTTAGCAAACTTCAATTTATAAGAATCAAAACTTAGTAAATTAATCAATTGCAAAACCTGTATAGAAGTAATTACTCCATTTCTTGATGCTTGAGTCATTATTGCTAATTTGTCTTTGTCAAAACTTTCGTGTTCTATCGCGTGTTTCAAATTTTGAAATCTTCTTTGGTGCATCCCAAATCTATTGTTGGGAGTTAGAGGAACATGTTTTGGAACAACATTGTTTACAAATAGTTGTCTGTTTCTTAATTGGGAAAACATAATAGAGTTTCTAGGTATGTTTACCGCTCCAGAATAAATTAGTCTTTCGTCAAATCTTTGATGTCCTCTTCTAGAAGAGCCAGAGTAAGTTCGTTTAAATATTTTTAATCCATTTCTTCCATCCCTTAGATTGTTAATTCTAATGTCGGAAGCAGTTTCGTAGGTTGTTCCATTTCCCATTTCGATCACGTAAGTTTTGGATGGGTGTTCAATAACATCAATATCTAATGAACTGTTTTTTTGAAAAGCATTTCCGTTAACCAACATAAATGCAAATAGGGCTGTAAGTAATATTTTAGCTTTCATGGCTTTTGTTTTTATTCCTTATCAAAAAGGAGATTAATACTATTACAATGTTAATTTCAATATTCGTGCCAAAAGAAAAGAGAGCATACTTATAAAATCTAAAAGATTACTATCTTTACTTTCAATAAAAAAATAAGAATTTGTTATTAAGTTATCGTTTGTTCTATAAAATTTACTTTGCAATGTTTTTGCTTTTAGTAATTATATTCTCAGGAATATTGGGGTATATGATTATTGAAGAAATGACTTTCTTTGAGGCGTTTTACATCACAATAGTAACTGTTTCTACAGTTGGATTTAGCGATACAACAATCGTTACTTCTGAAGGGAAGTTTTTTACAGCATTGCTAATTATGTTGAGTTTTGGTACGTTTGCCTATGCTTTAACTTCAATTTCAAAATACTTATTAGAAGGAGAATACAGAATTTATTTTAAAGATTATCAAATGAATAAAGAAGTAGAAAAACTAAGCGGTCATGTGATTGTTTGTGGATACGGAAGGGTAGGAACTCAAGCCGTGAACGAATTAAATGCGCATAACAAAGAGTACGTAATTATTGAGCAAAGTAAAGAGTTGCTGGATGTATTTAGAGCCAACAAACAGCATTTATTTTTAGAAGGGAATGCTACTTCAGATGAAATTTTGATGAAAGCACAAATAGAAAATGCACAAGCATTAATCACCACTTTGCCTTCTGATGCAGATAATTTATTTGTAGTTCTTTCTGCTAGAGAGTTGAATTCTAACCTGACAATAATCAGTAGAGCTTCTCAAGGTTCTTCTGTGAGAAAGCTGAAAATTGCTGGAGCTTCTAATGTAATTATGCCCGATTCTTTGGGTGGAGCGCATATGGCTTCTTTGGTTATTACGCCAGATGTTATAGAGTTTTTGGATCACATAACAATTCAAGGTGATTCTAAAATAAACTTGGAAGAAATAAACTTTGAGAATATTCCTGAAGCTTATAAGAACAAAACAATTGCATCAATATCTCAAAGTTTTGAGACCGGATGCAACATTGTGGGTTATAAAACTCAAGAAGGAGACTTTATTGTAAATCCTGAGCCTTCAACTCTTTTGGTACCTGGGTCAAAACTTTTTGTTTTAGGAAAACCAGAACAAATAAATCAGATTAATAAAATTTTTGGTATTTAATATGGTAAAAAAAATTCTTGTAACCGGGTCAAATGGTTTGTTAGGTCAAAAAATAATTGACCAATTAAAAAACAGAAAAGACGTAGAATTAATAGCTACTTCACGAGGAGAGAATAGAAGAATTCTTCAAGATTTTAATTATTTACCTTTGGATATTACTTCATCACAAGAGGTGGAGGAAATTATGGATAGTCACAAGCCAGATGTGGTTATTAATACTGCAGCAATGACCAATGTGGATGCTTGTGAAGATGACCAAGAAAATTGTTGGGATATAAATGTAACTGCTGTGAGGCATTTATTGAAAAGTGCTAAAAAACACGGTTCTCATTTAATTCATTTATCTACTGATTTTGTATTTGATGGGGAAGAAGGTCCTTACGAAGAAAAAGATAAGCCTAATCCATTGAGTTATTATGCAAAATCTAAATTAGCTTCAGAAAAACTAATAAACGAGAGTAATTACAGGAATACTGCTATTGCCAGAACAATTATAGTTTTTGGAAACGGAGACAATTTGAGTAGAGGAAATTTAATCTTTTGGGCAAAAGGAGCTCTTGAAAAACAAGCGCCAATCAATGTGGTAGACGATCAATTTAGATCCCCAACATTGGCTGAGGATTTGGCAAAAGGATGTATTCTAATTGCAGATAAAGACGCAACAGGATTGTATCATTTATCTGGACCATTTACCTACAGTATTTTAGAGATTGTGGAAAGAATAGGTAAGTATTATAATTTATCTACCGATTGTGTAACCCCAATTAAAACAGCAACCTTAAATCAAAAAGCTGCAAGACCCCCAAGAACAGGATTTATTATTGACAAGGCAAAAAACGATTTGGGTTATAATCCATTGGATTTAGAAGAAGCCTTATCATTTCTTGATAATCAAATATAATATATTTGGGTAGGAGTATGTATTGTTATATATTTGAAATCATTCCAAAAATTAGTTTATGTTAAAGAAATCACTTCTGCTTATATCTTTGTTAATTCCAATGCTGTTTCTCTCGCAAGAGTCCATGGAAGAATTAAGTAATGAAATTGTTAATTCATCCGAAGTTATTTCTAGTGAAATTGTTGCGGCAAATGAAGTGTTGGGAATGGATGAAAAGATTGACAAAGCATTTGGTAGTGCAACAGGTTGGTTTGTAGAGCTAATTTTTGCAGAAATTAAATTTTCGGAAGAGTTAAGTGTTCCTTGGGTCTTAATAGTTTTAATACTTGGAGCCTTGTATTTTACTTTATATTTTGGTTTTATTAATGTGAGAGGTTTTAAAACTTCAATAAACATTGTGAGAGGAAAATATGACAATTTGGAAGAAGGTCATGAAGTTACTTCTTCTAATATTTTTCCAGGATCCGAAAAAGATGATGACTCAATTGATAATCCCGACACCATTAGAGTAGAAGGAGAACACCACGGAGAGGTAACTCACTTTCAAGCTTTAACCGCAGCTTTATCTGCAACAGTAGGTTTGGGGAATATTGCAGGAGTTGCTGTGGCGCTTTCATTGGGTGGTCCGGGAGCTACATTTTGGATGATTTTGGCAGGTTTACTAGGAATGTCTTCTAAATTTGTAGAATGTACATTAGGAGTAAAATACCGAGAAATAGGGAAGGATGGAACTGTTTACGGAGGTCCAATGTACTACCTTAAAAAAGGGATTAAAGGACCATTAGGAAAGGTTTTAGCTGTAGTTTTTGCCATTATGTGTATTGGAGGTTCTTTTGGAGGAGGAAACATGTTTCAAGCCAATCAAGCTTTCGAAATGTTTAGATACGCCACAGGAGGAGCAGATAGTTTTGTAGATGGTCACGGATTAATTTTTGGATTAATAATGGCAGTTCTTGTAGGGATTGTAATTATTGGAGGAATAAAAAAAATTGCAAAAGTAACAGATAAAATTGTTCCCTTTATGGTTGGAATTTATGCTCTTGCAGTAATTGCAGTGCTATTTATGAATTATGATTTAATTCCTCAAGCATTTGGACAAATAATTGAAGGAGCATTTGGATGGGATTCTATTGCTGGAGGTGCAATTGGAGTTGTAATGATTCAAGGGTTCAAAAGAGCAGCATTTTCTAATGAGGCAGGAATTGGTTCTGCATCTATTGCCCATTCGGCAGTAAAAACAAAGCATCCATCTAGTGAAGGTTTAGTCGCTTTATTAGAGCCATTTATTGACACAGTAGTTGTTTGTACAATGACTTCTCTTGTTCTGGTTATTTCCAATATCAAGGGAGATGTATTTGAATATGGAGTTAAAGTAACAAAAGGAGTTGAAGTGACTTCTCGAGCTTTTTCTCAATCTATAGAATGGTTTCCTTGGGTATTGACAGTTGCAGTAGTTTTATTTGCATTTTCTTCTATGATTTCTTGGTCTTATTACGGTTATCAAGCTTGGTCATTCCTTTTTGGAAGAAGTAAATTGGTGGGAAATATCTACAAAGTTATGTTCTGTTTATTCGTAATTGTTGGCTCGGCATCAAGTTTAGGTTCAGTAATTGATTTTTCTGATGCCATGATTTTTGCAATGTTAGTGCCAAATATGATTGGATTGTTTTTCTTAGCTCCTAAGGTGAGAGACGAACTAAAGAAATATTTAGGGAAAGTGAAAACAATGGAAGCAAAATAATAGAGCATGATTGGAAAAAATTTTCCTCCAAATGACTTTTTGCTTTTTGGATTTGATTTTACAGACCCCACAGATTTTATTTACGATTTTATTTTAGGTGTTTTAGCCCTTTATTATTCGTACAGAATTTCTAAATTTCCTCAATTCAATAATTTTTTTTATAATTGGAAAAAATTCTATTTGTATTTTGGTTTAGCTACACTTTTAAGTGCTTTCGGACATTTGCTTTATAATTACTTTCACTATGTTGGAAAGGTTCCAGGATGGATTGTAATACCTATTTCTACTTACTGGATAGGAAAAGCAATTTTAAGCGCTCACAAGAGTAAAGAAGTAATTAAAAAAGCTAATGTTTTACTTTTAGTGAAGTTATTTGTGACTTACCTAGTTTGTTTTTTAATATGGTTAAATATTAACCCTTTAGAAAAACCACAATTATTATTTTTACCCATAGCCATAGATACAATACTTGGTTTATTGTTTGCGGTTGGTTTCTATAGTTTTAAATTTAGCAAAGAGATTTCCTCTAATTTTAAATATATTCTATTTGGAATTATAATAATTATTCCATCTGCATTTATTTTTATTCTCAAAATAAACCTACACCAATGGTTTAGTAAAAATGATTTTTCTCACGTTTTAATGGTTTTTGCAATATCATTTTTCTTTTATGGAGTAAATAGATTACAAAAAGAATAGTATGTTTTACACTGAAAATGTGTAACTTACTAAATGAATTTCTTTAACAACTATTTTGTTTTTTCTAATTCCGAAAAGAAAGGGATATTTATTTTTGTATGCGTTCTATTTTTAATGACCCTATTTTATATGGTCATGCCGTATTTTTTCATTAACGAAAAATATGATTTTACAGAATTCAAAAAAGAACTAGAAGCGAAAAAAGGAATAAGTGAAAAGAGAGATTTTCAATTATTTAATTTTAATCCAAATTTAATATCTAGAGATAGCTTGTTATTACTTGGATTGTCCTCTAAACAAAGTTTTAATATAGTAAATTATAGAAAAAAAGTAGGTCAGTTTAAATCTGAAAAGGACTTTCGAAAAATTTATTCTATAGAAGATAGTTTAGCAACTGTTTTGGCTCCTTATTTGACTTTTTCCAATAATAGATCAAAACAAAAAGTAGCATCAATATCAAAAAATAGAAACGATTCGTTATTCAATTTCAATCCCAATAGTGTAAGTGAATACGAGCTAGAATCTCTAGGTTTATCCTCAGGGCAGGCCAAGACATTGATTAATTTTAAACAGAAAGGAGGGAAGTTTTATAAAAAGGAAGATTTGAAAAAGATATATTCTATATCGGATGAATTGTACAACAAATTAGAGCCCTATATAAGTATTGAAAGGGATGAAAATGAAATTAGTATTATTGAGCTGAATTCTGCAACCAAGGAACAGCTGAAAAAAATAAGAGGAATAGGAGAAAAAACAGCAGAACGATTAATTGTTTATAGAACTAAGTTAGGAGGTTATTCTAATTTGAATCAACTAGATGATGTCTATGGATTAGACTCTACTATTAAGAATAATAAAACAACATACTTTATTATAAACACTGAGGTTTTATCAAAAATAAGGATCAATAATGTTACGTTTAAAGAGTTATTATATCACCCTTATTGTGACTACAACACAACAAAAAAGATAATTAATTACAGAGAAATGCATGGAGACTTTATTTCTATTGAACAAATTTTAGAAAATAACTTGATAAAAGCTAAACAATATCGTAAAATTGCACCTTATTTAACACTTAAATAAATCAATTTGAATTTATCAGATAAAATAAAAAACACAGTACGAAACGTACCAGATTTTCCTAAGCTAGGAATTAATTTCAAGGATATTTCTCCAATTGTAGAAAACCCAACACTTTCAAAAGAAATTGTGAAAGATATGGCTAAGCAATTAGTTGGAAAAAATATTGATGCAATTGTAGGAGTGGAGAGTAGAGGATTTATTTATGGAATGCCTTTGGCACTGGAGCTAAATGTTCCTTTTGTATTGGTAAGAAAAGTAGGGAAACTTCCTTTTACAACCATACAATATTCTTATGACCTTGAGTACGGAAGTGCTACCGTAGAAATGCACGTAGATTCAATAAAAAATGATTGGAATGTATTCATTCATGATGATTTGTTGGCCACAGGAGGAACTGCAATTGCAGCAGCCGAATTGGTTCAACAGCAAGGAGGAAAAGTAGCTGGATTTGGTTTTATAATTGAATTGGCATTTTTGGAAGGAGCCAAAAGATTAGAGAAATATTCGAAGAACATAATTAATTTAGCAACCTATTAATAATTATATAGATATGGATTTTAATGAATCAGAAAATCAGAGAATGATTAAAGAAATGGTGAAGGATTTCGCAGAAAAAGAAATCAGACCCAACGTTATGAGATGGGATGAAGCTCAGGAGTTTCCCGTTCCACTTTTCAAAAAACTAGGTGAGTTAGGATTAATGGGCGTTTTTATTCCAGAAGAGTATGGAGGTTCGGGAATGAATTACCACGAGTACATTTCTGTGATTGTTGAAATATCTAAAGTATGTGGATCAATCGGTTTGTCTGTTGCAGCTCATAATTCATTGTGTACAGGTCATATTTATTATAATGCAAACGAAGAGCAGAAGAAAAAGTATTTGCCGAAATTAGCAACTGCAGAATGGATTGGTGCATGGGGCTTGACTGAAACAGGAACAGGATCTGATGCTGGAGGAATGAATACTACAGCAGTAAAAGATGGAGATCACTGGATTTTAAATGGATCTAAAAACTTTATCACTCACGGAAAATCAGGTGATGTGGCTGTTGTTATTGTAAGAACAGGAGAAAAAGGAGACTCGCACGGAATGAGTGCTTTTATTATAGAGAAAGGAACGGAAGGGTTTTCTGCAGGTAAGAAAGAAGATAAAATGGGGATGAGAGCTTCTGAAACTACCGAGTTGATTTTTAATAACTGTAGAGTTCATAAAGACCAAATGATAGGGGAGGAAGGAACTGGTTTTGTTCAAGCAATGAAAGTGCTAGACGGAGGAAGAATCTCTATTGGAGCGCTAGCTTTAGGAATTGCAAAAGGAGCTTATGAAGCAGCTTTACAATATTCTAAAGAAAGAGAACAGTTTGGGAAACCAATTTGTGAGCACCAAGCTATTGCTTTTAAATTGGCAGATATGGCGACAAAAATTGAAGCAGCTGATTTATTATTAGCGCAAGCAGCTGATTTAAAAAATAGAGGAGAGAAACTGGTAACTGAATCTGCAATGGCAAAAATGTATGCCTCAGAAATTGCCTGTGAGGTTTGTAATGATGCTGTTCAGATTTATGGAGGATATGGGTATGTAAAGGAATTCCCTGTAGAGAAATTCTATAGAGATGTAAAATTATGTACAATAGGAGAGGGGACCACTCAAATTCAGCAGTTGGTTATCTCTAGAAACATAACAAAATAAAGTAAAAAATATAAGGGTTTGAAAAAAGATGTTTTTTTTTAAACATTTTATGTTTCTTATTTTGTAAAATAAAAATCTTATTTATACATTTGCACTCCAAAATAATTAGATAAATATGTTAGTAGTACAAGTAAAAGAAGGAGAAAACATTGAGAGAGCCCTTAAACGTTACAAAAACAAGTTTAATAGAACTAAAATTGTAAGACAATTAAGAGATAGGAAACAGTACATTAAACCTACTGTAGCAAATAGAAAAACTAAACTTAAAGCAGTTTATATCCAAGCAAAATACGGATTAGACAGCTAGATTTTGTTATTTAATAATTTTAAAAGCCATCTTCTTTGTAGTTGATGGCTTTTTTGTTGCTTAATTTTTTTAATTTAGACAGATGAATAATTTAGTATTTACTGGGCCTGAATCTTCTGGAAAAACAACTTTAGCTAAGCAGATTTCTGAGCTTAAAAAGGGAGTTTTTGTAGCTGAATATGCTAGGGAATACTTAAATAATTTAAAAGAAGATTATTCACAGAATGACTTATTAGACATTGCAAAAGGACAACTTGAATTACAAGAGCAAGTTAAAAGAGAAAATCAACATAACCTGTTTTTTGATACAGATTTACTAACCATAAAAATATGGAGTGAGTTTAAATATGGAGATTGTGCTCCATGGATATTAGATAGAGTTTTATCCAATAAAGAATTTACTTATGTATTGTGTTCGCCTGATATCCTTTGGGAGCCAGATTCACTGAGAGAAAATCCAAATGACAGAGAAGAGTTGTTTGAAATCTATGAGAGCAACCTAAAAGAATTTAAGTTGGACTATTTAATTGTAAATGGAAGTATAGAAAATAGATGGAATAGTCTGTTGAAATTATAAGATTATTTTTTTATTTAAATTATTAATCGTAATATTGCGATATAACGATTAATAAAGATGGGAATTACCAAAACAGAAAATTTTACACAAGAACAAAACGCAATTGCGTGTTTAGCAAAAGTGTTAGGACATCCCGCACGAATTGCTATTCTCGAATACATTATAAAATCACAAAGTTGTGTTTGTGGAAGTATTGTAGATGAGATTGGTTTGGCTCAATCCACAATTTCGCAACACTTAAAAGAGTTGAAAAAAGTAGGGTTGATTCAAGGGAAGATTGAAGGAACTTCGGTTTGTTATTGCATTAATACGGAAAATTGGAACCTATTAAAAAAACAATTCAATAATTTATTCGATTCTGCGATAAACGGAATAGAATGTTGTTAAAAAAATAAAAGAAATGAAAACAAAAGAATTTTTAACCTTATTAGAGGAGAATCCAAACAAGAATTTGAGGTTTGAATACCACAAGGGACAATTTGCTAGAGAAGATTTTCACCTGACAGAAATAAAAAATGTAACCTACGATACAGTGGATTGTGGTGGAATGTTAAATGAGTGGAAGGAAACGATAGTTCAAATTTGGGAAAATACTACGCCTGATGGGAATTATGTAGATACAACAAAAGCTTTGGAAATCGCAATGAAGGTAGATGCGGTAAGGCCAATTGTTAAAGACACAGAAGTTAAGTTTGAATACGGAAACTCTTTATTTCACACGGCTGTATTGAGTGTAGGAGAAGTGGAAGTGGAAGAGGCTGTAACGATTAAATTATTTACAGAGGCAACAACTTGTAAAGCTCAAGACAGAGCAACAACTCCTGAAGAAAAAGCGGCAGCTTGCTGTCCTCCTCAACCCAAAATAAAAGTACAAATAACTGAAATTGCGGGAGGTGAAACCTGCGCACCAGGTTCAGGTTGTTGTTAAGCTTATGAGTAATTTATTAAAACACACTGTTGCAGAAATGATGGGAACTTTTATTATGGTTTTCTTTGGGACAGGAGCTATGATAATTAATGAGTTGCATGGAAATGTAATTACTCATTTGGGAGTAGCAATTGCATGGGGATTAGTGGTTCTTGCAATGATTTATAGCATTGGCAATAAATCGGGTGCACACATGAACCCTGCCGTAACTTTGTCCTTTTTGTTGGATAAAAGAATTTCATTTAAAAAATCAGGATACTATATTATTGCACAAATTTTTGGAGCAATTTTGGCGAGTTTTGTTCTTAAATTCATGTTCCCTGAAGCTATAAAATTAGGAGAAACAGTTCCGGTAAATTCTTGGCAACAAGCTTTTGTAATGGAATTTATTCTTTCGTTTTTCTTGATGTTTGTTATATTTAATGTAGCAACAGGAGCAAAGGAAGAAGGAGTAATTGCGGGATTAGTAATAGGTATTACAGTTCTTATTTGCGCTTTGGTAGGAGGTCCAATTTCGGTTGCTTCTATGAATCCTGCAAGAACAATTGGTCCTGCAATTGCATCAGGAAATTATACGCACATGTGGCTGTATATGGTTGCTCCTATTTCGGGAATGTTTGTTAGCTACGGAGCGTGGAAAATTATTAAATAGTCCTCCTATAATGAGCACTTAATTATAAATAGATAGAATGAAAAAGATATTAGTTTTATGCACAGGAAATTCTTGTCGTAGTCAAATGGCTCACGGTTATTTGGAACATTTTGGAAAAGGGAAAGTTGAGGTTTATAGTGCAGGTGTTGAGGTTCATGGATTGAATCCTATTGCTGTGGGAATAATGAATGAAGATGGAATAGACATTACAAAAAAGACCTCCAACCACATAGATGATTACATGGAGTTGGAATTTGATTTAGTATTCACTGTGTGTGACAATGCAAAAGAGTCTTGTCCTTATTTTCCTACTACTGCAGAAATGATTCATCATAGTTTTACGGATCCAGCAGGAGCGACAGGGAGTGTAAAAGAAATTCTAGCTAGTTTTAGAGCTGTGAGAACTGAAATTAAAGAATTTTGTAAAGAATTGGTAAATAACAATCTTTGAAAATTTAATTTATTTCTATTGTTAAGAAAAAAAGACTGTAGGATGGCCCGATAGATTCTCTAAGACGAGAGTTATTAAAGAATAATCTTACTGATTATTCTCAATAATTTTCTCCACACATTTTTGTCCGTCAATTGCAGCAGATACAATACCACCTGCATATCCAGCACCTTCAGCACAAGGATATAATCCTTTGATTTCTATGTGCTCAAAAGTTTCTTTATTTCTTGGTATTCTCACTGGAGAAGAAGTTCTCGATTCTGGTGCGTGAATAACAGCATCATTAGTTAAGAATCCTTTCATTCTTTTTTCAAACTCAATAAACCCTTTTCTTAAGTTTCTGACAATGAAATCAGGAAATACATCTTTCATTTCTACAGAAGTAATTCCTGGAATGTAAGAAGTTTCAGGTAAATCAACTGATTTACGATCTTGCATAAAATCCAATAATCTTTGTGCAGGTATATGCTGAGTTTTACCCCCAGCTTCCCAACATTTTCTTTCTACTTTTTCTTGAAATTTTAATCCTTTCAATGCTCCAGCATGAGCATAATCACTTACATCTTGCTCTTTTACTTCGGTTACAATTCCTGAGTTTGCAAATGGGTTATTTCGTTTACTTGGCGACCATCCGTTAGTTACCACTTCTTCTTGGTTGGTAGCACATGGAGCTATAATTCCCCCTGGACACATACAAAAAGAAAATACACCTCTTTCTTTTGTGTTACAAACCAAACTATAAGAAGATGGAGGTAAAAACTCACCTCTTTCTGGCGTATTATATTGAATAGAATCTATCATTGTTTGCGGGTGTTCAACTCTCACTCCCATTGCAAAAGGTTTGAATTCTAAAGCTATTTTTTTTCTGTCTAATAAATAATAAATATCTCTGGCAGAATGTCCTGTGGCAAGAATTACATTCTCTGCCATAATTTTACGTTCTACATTTATTTCTATTCCCTCTATTTTTCCATCTTTAATGAGTAAATCCGTCATTTTAGTATCAAAATGTACTTCACCTCCATTTTTAACTATAGCTTCTCTCATCTCCACTATAATTTGCGGAAGCTTATTCGTTCCAATGTGAGGATGAGCATCAGCTAAAATTGTGGTGTCGGCACCAAAAGCTACTAACGTTTCTAACACATTCTTTACATCTCCACGTTTTTTAGAACGGGTATATAATTTACCATCCGAGTAAGTTCCAGCTCCGCCTTCACCAAAACAATAGTTGGATTCTGGATTTACAATTTCTTCTTTGTTAATTGCAGCTAAATCTCTTCTTCTGTTTTTTACATCTTTTCCACGGTCTACAATGATTGGTTTAAGTCCTAATTCTAAGGCTCTTATTCCTGCAAATAATCCTGCGGGTCCTGCACCAACAATAATTACTTGTTTGGCATCCGTTACATCTTTAAATTTCGGTTCAAAATCACTTTTAGGTGCTTGTTCATCAATAAAAATCATTAATTTAACTCTATAGAATGGTTTAGTATTCCTTGCATCAATAGATCGTTTTACGATTCTCACAGTCTTTATTCTATCGATATTAATCTTTAGAGTAGAGGCTGCAATTCGCTTCATTGACTCCACATCATTTTTATGAGGGGGTATGGTTATTTCTATTTCTTTTTGCATTTCTATTAGTTAGATTTTAATTACTTTTGTGTAACCAAAGCAAAGGTAATTCTAATCTTTACAAAACAAGATAGAAATACCGAGTAATATTAAAACAAAGACATGTCACACATTATAGCCCCTTCAATATTAGCCGCAGATTTTGGAAATTTGCAAAGAGATGTAGAAATGGTAAACGACAGCCAAGCCCAATGGTTTCATATCGATATTATGGATGGAGTTTTTGTTCCTAACATTTCGTTTGGTTTTCCTGTATTGAAACAAATACAAAAACACGCTACAAAGCCTTTGGATGTTCACTTAATGATTGTAAATCCAGATCAGTTTATTAAGAAATTTGCAGAGCACGGAACAGAAATTTTAACTGTACACATAGAAGCATGCGATCATTTGCATAGAACGATTCAAGCAATTCACGCAGAAGGAATGAAAGCTGGGGTGGCACTAAATCCACATACTCCTATTCATTTACTAGAAGACATAATTCAAGATGTAGACTTAGTGTGTTTAATGTCTGTAAATCCTGGTTTTGGAGGACAAAAATTCATCGAAAATACGTACGATAAAGTAAAAAAGCTTAAAAAATTAATAACAGAAAAAAACTCCAAAGCCTTAATAGAAATAGACGGGGGAGTAAATGCTGAAACTGCTCCCAAATTATTGGCAGCAGGGGCTGATGTATTAGTAGCCGGAAGTTATGTGTTTGGATCTTCTAACTCTACTCAAACTATTGAAGGATTGGTAGGATTGTAAATTCTAAAATTTTATACCAAAAGACAAAAGAGCACTATTGTTTCCAAAACCAAAAGAAATTCTATCTGTGTTATAACCATAATTTTTTTGAAATAGTAGAGCCAGATCTACTATTGTTATACTTAAAACTGGGTAGAAGTTCTGCATTGGCATAAAATAGATTGTTTATCTCATATCTAAATCCAATATCACCTCCAATTCCAACCCCAAAACTATTAGTTTTATTAACGCCTTGATTCAAGTCTTTAGTCTGATTAAAAGTATAATCTGCCAATAATTCAGCTCCAAGCACGAATTTGAGATTATTTATAAGTTCTTTTCTTTTTTCTCCACCAACAGATGTATTTACATTTTGCATAAATTTGATTATCTTTGTGTAACAAATGATAACAAATAAATTCATATTAAAAAGCGTTTCGCTTTTCTTGGCTTTTTGGATGCTTATGGCATCTACAGGTTTTTCTGTGAATTTTCATTATTGTGAAGGAGAAATAGTTAATTGGAGTGTCTTGAATGATGCAGACCCTTGTGATCACAAACAAGAAGTAAAATCTTGTTGTGAGAAAGAAACTACCAAAAAATGCCACAGTTCTTCTGAAGAAATATTAGAAAAAAGTGATTGTTGTAGTTCCGACCAAACGACTATGGAGTTGGGAAGTGAATTTAACCTTCAAGATCGTGAATTTGAAATTACATTGCCGCAATTTATAATTTTATCTCAATTTATTATTTCTGTTTCGCCAAATGATCAGGACATAATTGAAGAAAATGATTATGAAGTCCCCGTTCTTTTTTATAGACAGGAAGCTCCGTTTATCGAATCTTTTTTAATTTGATTTTTAATTAATTAAAGTTAAAATCAGGAATGATTTTGAATGTTTACATTAATTAAAAAGTATAACCATGAAAAATTTAAAATTATGTATAGTTGCCTTGTTATTGATCCTAACAAGCCAATCCTTAGCGCAAGCAGATGTCAAAACCGATTTTTGGGTAGATGGCGTATGTGGAATGTGCGAAGAAAGAATAGAAAAAGCCGCTTTAATAAAAGGTGTGAAATCTGCGTCTTGGGATGTAGATTCCAAAATGCTAACTATTGAATTTGATAAGGGAAAAGTAAAATTACATCAAATTCACGAAGCGATATCAAAAGTAGGTCACGATACAAAACAAGCCAAAGCAACACAAGAAGTTTACGATAACTTACACGGTTGTTGTAAATACCGAGACGAAGAAATTATAGCCGATCATGCTCCAATTGAACCAGAATATGTTTTGCTCAATGGAAAAGTGTTAGAAATAAATGAGAAAGGAAAAAAATCAGCCGTCTTTAGCGCTAATGTTTATTGGCTTGAAACAATGGAAGGATTAACCACAGACGAAAAAGGGAACTTCGAAATAAAACAGCACGAAAACGAGAAAAATCTAATTGTTAGTTTTGTTGGCTTATCTCCGGATACGTTAGAAATAACAGATGAATCTGAAATTTTGGTAATGCTAAGTAATAGCATTAAAATGAGAGGATTTACCGTAGTAGAAAGAAGAAAATCGATAGAGATATCGAAAATTAGTGCCATGAAAGTGGAAGGAATAAACAAAAAGGAATTGGCAAAAGCTGCTTGTTGTAATTTATCAGAGAGTTTTGAAACAAACCCTTCGGTAGATGTTTCTTATACAGATGCTATTACAGGAACAAAGCAAATAAAAATGCTTGGTTTGTCTGGTGCTAACATACAAATCACCAAAGAATTGATGCCGGATATTAGAGGTTTCTCTTCTTTTCATGGAATGGAGTTTGTTCCTGGAGATTGGATAGAGAGTATTCAACTTACCAAAGGAATAGGTTCTGTGAATAACGGTTATGAAAGTATTGCTGGACAAATAAATGTAGAGCTAAAGAAACCAGAGGAATCAGAAAAATTCCATGTTAATTTATACGCAAACCAAGGAGGAAGAGCTGAGTTAAACACGAATTTCAAATTCAAAGTAAACGAAAAATGGAATACAGGATTTTTGTTGCATACCAGTACACGTGCAATAAAAAATGACTTGAACAAAGATGGTTTTTTAGACAATCCTTTGACACAAAATTTCATTGGAATAAACAGGTGGAAATATTCTGATACAACTGGACTTCAGGGTCAAATTGGGATAGAAGGAGTTTTATTGGAAAGTACAGGGGGACAAATAGATTTTGATAAAAATCAAACGATTGACACCTTAAACCCTTGGGGAGCTCACACAAGAATTTCGAGACTTCGTGCTTGGGGAAAACTAGGGAAAGTCTTTTACAATCAACCCGGAAAAAGTGTTGCTTTACAAACTTCATTTTCTACATACAATCAAACTTCTTTATATGGCTTGAATAAATACGAAGCCAAGCAAAAATCGGGGTATTTGAATCTTATTTATCAAAACCTGATTGGGACATCCGATCATACTTATTTTATGGGCGCAAGTGTATTGATGGATGATTATAAAGAATCTGTGAACGAGACTAATTACGATAGAGTAGAAATAACTCCAGGAGTATATGGAGAATATACTTATTCTGGAAACCCAAGATTCAAATCGGTATTGGGATTGAGAGCAGATTACAGCAATGTGTTTGGCCTCTTTGTAACACCAAGGTTGCACTTGAAATATGACTTAACAGAAACGACTATTGCAAGACTAGCATTTGGAAGAGGACAAAGAACAGCTAATATTTTCTCTGAGAATCAAGCACTTTTTGCAACCTCAAGAACTGTAATTGTGAATGGAGATGCTGCCTCCAAAAAGCCTTATGGACTAGAGGCTGAGGTAGCTTGGAACTTGGGTGTTAACTTGTCTCAAGATTTTAAATTATGGGATAGAGAAGGAGTGTTTTCTGTAGATTTATACAGAACTCAATTTCAAAACCAAATTGTGGTAGATTGGGAAAATCCGGATGAGATTGCTTTTTATAACCTACAAGGAGAATCTTACTCCAACAGTATGCAAGTGCAATTGGACTATGAAGTAATAAAAAATCTGGATGTGAGAATGGCTTATCGTTTTTATGA
>CAJJDF010000066.1 GCA_905182785.1 uncultured Flavobacteriales bacterium | reverse complement strand
GTACCCGAGACCGGAATCGAACCGGTACATCAAAGATACACGAGTTTGAGTCGTGCGCGTCTACCAGTTCCGCCACTCGGGCATTTATACACTTCCACTCTGGTAGTATTTTGGTTAGAAACTAGTTTCTGTTCCAAAATAAGCGGATGCAAATCTAAGGATACTTTTAACTTTACCAAACAATTATTTACTAAATACGTGGGTGTTTCAAAGAATTTGCTTAATTTTGCAGTCCATTTACGATAACTATGTCTAATACAATTTTATTCTCAGGTAGCGCCCACAAGGAATTTGCACAAAATGTAGCAAAGCATTTTGGTTGTGAACTAGGGAATGTAAAACTTCAACAATTTAGTGACGGAGAAATCCAAGCTTCATATGAAGAGACTGTGAGAGGAAAAGAGGTTTATATTATACAACCTACTTATTCTTCGGATAGTATAATGGAACTTATGATAATGTTGGATGCAGCAAAAAGAGCTTCGGCCAGTAAAATTACTGCTGTCCTTCCTTATTATGGGTATGCAAGACAAGATAGAAAAGATAGACCTAGAGTGGCAATTGGAGCAAAATTAGTTGCAAAAATGCTTGCTGCCGCAGGAGCAAATAGAATAATGACTATGGATTTGCATGCAGATCAAATACAAGGATTTTTCTCCTTCCCAATTGATCACATGTTTGCATCTTCTGTTTTCTTGCCTTACTTAGAAGCACAGAATATTGATAAATTAACGATTGTAGCTCCAGATACTGGTGCAACAAAAAGAGCTAATAACTACGCTAAATATCTGAATGCAGATTTGGCAATTTGCTATAAACAAAGGAAAGTAGCTAACGAAGTGTCTGAAATGACATTGATTGGAGAAGTGAAAGGAAGAAACGTAATTATCATGGATGACATGATAGATACTGCAGGAACAATGTGTAAAGCTGCACAAATGATTGCAGATCAAGGAGCATTATCGGTCAGTGCAATGTGTTCGCACGCAGTGCTATCAGGGCCAGCTTATGAAAGAATAAGCGAATCTATTCTTAAAGAATTGATAGTTACCGACTCTATTCCATTGAAAGAAGGAAAAGATATAAGTAAAATAAAAGTATTGAGCGTAGCAAAATTATTTGCAGACGTAATAAAAAGCGTAGAAAATCATGAGTCGATTAGTACTCAGTTTATACAATAACAAATAAAAAATAAAAAAAATGAAAACAGTATCATTGAGCGGTTCTCTTAGAGAGGACGTAGGAAGTAAAGGTGCTAAGGCTTTAAGAAAAGAAGGTCAAGTTCCTGGAGTAGTTTACGGAAACGGAGGTAACATCCATTTTCATGTAAAAGAAACAGATTTGAATAAATTGGTTTTTACACCAGAAGTTCACTTCGTAAGTATAGAATTAGAAGGAAATGAGCACAAAGCAATTTTCAAAGAAATTCAATTTCATCCAGTAACAGATAGAATCACACATTTTGATTTATTAGCTGTATCTGAAGATAAAATTATTAGTATTGCTCTTCCAGTAAAATTGACTGGTAGTTCTCCAGGTGTATTAAATGGAGGTAAATTAAGTCAAAACTATAGAAAAATTAAATTGAAAGCTTTAGCTAAAGATTTGCCAGAATTTCTTTCACTTGACATTAGTGAATTAAAAATTGGTATGTCTATTAGATTAGGAGAGATTGAGATTCCTAACGTAACATTGTTAGGTGACATGAGAGATGTTGTTGTGTCGGTTAAAACTTCTAGAAATGCTGTTGCAGATGAATTAGAAGCTGCTGATGCTGCTGATGCTGCTGGAGATACTCCTGAAGGAGCGTCTGAAGCAAATGCTGCTGAATAAAAATTCACAACTATATTATGAAATATCTGATTGTAGGACTTGGAAATATTGGTGAAGAATACACCGATACACGTCACAACATAGGATTTAAAGTACTGGACGCTCTTATAGAGTCGTCCAGTTCTTGTTTTGTGACAGAACGGTATGGTGATGTAGCAAAAATAAAATATAAAGGAAGAATTCTCATTCTTCTTAAACCTTCTACGTACATGAATTTAAGCGGTAAAGCTGTAAATTACTGGATGCAAGAAGAAAAAATTTCACTTTCCAAAACATTTATAATTACAGATGATCTTGCTTTGCCAATTGGCAAATTAAGGCTAAAAGGAAAAGGTAGTGATGGAGGACATAATGGGCTTAAAAGCATCATTGAAGTTTTAAAAACATCAAGTTACGCTAGACTTAGACTTGGTATTGGAAAAGAGTTTTCTAAAGGAAAACAAGTTGATTATGTATTGGGTAAGTGGACAAAGTCTGAAGAAAAAGAATTGCCAGAACTAATTGATTCCTCCATAAAATACATTCAATCATTTACAACAATAGGGCTTAACCGTACTATGAATGATTTGAATAAAAATAAAGAACAATAATAGAGGAATAATCTATCCTCTTTTCCTCAGAACAAAAGTAGATTTCTTATATTTGGTTTAAATAATTTTTTAAATTGATGGCTTTTAAAATATTGCAAATAACTCACAAACCTCCTTTCCCAAAAATAGATGGTGGTTGTTTGGAAATTGCAAAAATGAGCAATCACTATGATTCAAATAAAAACATTGAATTAGATATATTCTCCCTTTCTACATACAAACATCCTTTTATAAAAAATGAATTTGAGAAAACCCTTTCTAATCACGTGAATTTATTTTCTATTCAAGTAAATACCAAACCTTCTTTTTTTCAAGCTATTCGTTCGCTCTTTACTAATGAATCTTACAACCTAAATCGATTTGTAAATAAAGAGGTAATTGAAAAATTAACTGAAATAGTTGAAAACAAACACTATGACTTCATTCAGTTTGAAAGTATTTATACCGGGCAGTTTATTTCATTTTTAAAACCACATTCTCAAGCAACTTTTATCTTGAATGCACCCAATGTGGAATTTAATCTTTGGAAACAACATGCTTCAAAAGCCACTTTTATCAAAAAATGGTATTTCAATTCTTTATCCAAAAAATTAAAAAAACAAGAAATTTCTATTTGGAACCAAATGGATGGAATCATTTGCATAACCAAGGAAATAAAAGAAACTATAGAAAAAAACAAGATCCAAGTTCCAACTCTTGTCCTCCCTTTTAAACTAGATTTAAAAGAATATAACGGGACAAACACAAATAACAATTCGCCTTCTTTCTTTCACATTGGGGCAATGGATTGGGAGCCAAATAGTGAGGGAATAAATTGGTTTATTACTCATATTTGGAACTCTATTTCTTCTCCTACAAAATTACATTTAGCGGGGAAAGGGATTAAAAACGAAGATTACAAAATGGATTCTGTGCAAGTGCATGGGTTTGTAGATAATGCATTGGACTTTATAAATTCTTACGATATAATGATCGTGCCATTACTAAAAGGAAGTGGAATGCGCATTAAAATTATTGAAGCAATGGCTTTGGGAAAATGCGTAATTTCAACCAAAAAAGGAGCGGAAGGAATAAACTATACCGACCATATAAATATTTGGATAGCTAATACTCCTGATGAATTTAAAACTGTAATTAATCAATTTATTGAAGACAAAAAATTAGCAGGACAAATAGGTTCAGCTGCTCGAAAATTAGTTGAGGAAGAATACAACAGCAACAATTTGGATGAAGAACTTATTCCTTTTTTTAAAACATTGAAATGAAAAAAATGATGGTCATAACCTCTCGTTTCCCTTATCCCCTTGACAAAGGAGATAAGCTAAGAGCATACCATCAAATAAAGGAATTGGCTAAAGAATGTGAAGTACATTTGGTTTCCTTATCTAATAAAAATATCCATGAAAAAGATAAAAACGAACTAGAGAAAATTTGTAAATCCGTAAGTATTTATAAATTGAATAAATTACAATCAGTATTGAGTTTGTTTGGAGCCTTGTTTAATAAAAAACCTTTTCAGGTTGCTTTATTTTACAATAAAAATATTCATAAAAAGATAAAAAAGAAAACAAGAGAAATTAATCCCAATCATATCTACTGTCAACTAATTAGATGTGCAGAGTATGTGAAAGATGAATTTGATATTCCTAAAACAATCGATTTCATGGATGTTCTCTCAAAAGGAATTGAAAGACGAATTTCTACCTCTCCTTTTTATTTGAAAAAAATACTGGAAACAGAAGCTGAAAGACTAAAAATATATGAAAACATCATGTTCGAATATTTTGACAATCATGCCATTATTTCTTTACAGGATCAAGAGTTAATTTATCATGTAAAAAGAGAGGAGATTGCTATCATTCCAAATGGAATTGATACTCACTTTTTTAGTCCTGACTCGAAAATTAAGAAAAAATATACGCTTCTTTTTAATGGAAACATGCAGTACCAACCCAATGTGAAAAGTGCTATTTACATTGTAACTCATATTTTACCTTTGGTAAAAGAGAAAATTCCAGGAGTTTCGCTTTTAATTTCTGGAACTAGCCCAACTAAAGAAGTACAAGAATTAGCTTCAGATGCAGTTACCGTTTCTGGATGGATGGATGACATAAGAGATGCATACAACCAAGCAATCATTTTTATTGCGCCTATGCAAATTGGAACAGGATTGCAAAACAAGCTTCTGGAAGCCATGGCAATGGAAATGCCTTGTGTTACATCTAAACTTGCAAATAATGCGCTAAACGCTAAGACTAATGATGAAATCTTGATTGGAAATAGTAAAGAAGAGTATGCTGAATTAATTATTAAATTAATCAATGATTCAAGCAAAAGAGAGGCGCTAGGGAAAAATGGACAAACTTATGTTAGGAATAATTTTAATTGGGAAACCTCTACCAAAAAATTGCTAGAATCTATGGGTTTATAAAGTAAGTACATGGTTTGGTGTAAAAAACCGAGATACTCGCAAGGTTTACTATTAAGTATTAAATGAAATTAGTATCTTGATTAGTGATAAAAAAAATAACCTATATTTCCCTTTTGATAGTTGTATTACTATCGGCAATGAATCCTGTTTATTCTCAAACGGATGCCCAAAAAGAATCGCAAATAGTCAATCTTATTATCTCTTTTCAAAACAATCGTTTTTCGGATAAAACAAAAGCTGAAACGGACATAAAAAAAGCAATTTCTATTGCCGAAAAAACGGAGAGAAAAAATAATCTTGTCTCAACCAAAATACTTTTGGGAGAATTATATGACGATTACAGCAGTCCTAATAAAGCATTAACTCAATATACAGAAGCAAAAAATATTGCTCAAGAAATAAATGACATGGCTGGATTGGCTTCTTGCGAATATAACTTGGGTTACCTTTTCTACAAACAAGGATCTGATAAAAAAAAGAAATTGGCTTTAACGCATTTTCAAAGTTCTATTAACTATTCGAAAAGAATAAATGATGAAAATTTACTAGCCAAATCTTACAATTCTGCTTCGTTCATCTACTATGATTTAGATGAAATAGAAAAAGCACAAGAAAATTCCATGAGTGCTTTGATTCTTTTTAGAAAACTAAAAAAAAGAAACAGAATGGCTCAAAGCTACTTGACTCTTGCTCGAGTTAGCAATAAAAAAGAGAACTTTAATGAAGCTCTCGAATACTTAGACAGTGCGATTGTCATCTATGAAACTGCAAACAGCAAACCCGATATTAATAATGCTCTTTTGGTAAAATCTGAAATTTATTATCAGAAAAAAAACTACAAAAAAGCAATTGAGATTGCAAAGAAAGTGGATGAAAGTCCTGAGATAATGGCCGACCAAAAGCTTTATGCCCTTACTCTTTTGTATCAAATCACTAAAAGCATGAACAAGACCTCTGCATCCTTGGATTATCTTGAGGAAACGAAAGGAATGCAAGACAGCTTGTTTCAGCTAGAGAGGAATAAAATGATGGAAAGTGTGGAGTCTGTTATTCAGCAAGGAGACAAATTAGAAATACTTAAAAAAGAAGCTGAAATAAAGGATTTACAATTGCAGCAAAATAAATATTGGACCTGGGCTTTGGTGGCTTTGTCTGTCTTGTTTTTACTCATTGCTCTTATTTCTTTTTTATTCTATCGCCAGAATAAATTGAAATCTGAAAGAGAAAAACTAAAACTCGAACAAGAGAGTCTTCAGTTAGAACAAACACTCTTGAGGACACAAATGAATCCTCATTTTATTGCTAATTCTTTGGCTGCAATTCAAAGTAATATTTACAAACAAGACAAAGAGAAATCCGTTACTTACCTTTCTAAATTTGCTAAACTGATGCGTTTTATTCTGGAAAGCTCACGCGAAAAAGAGGTTTTGTTGGAGAAAGAAATTATAAGTTTGAGAAATTATATGGATTTGCAAAAACTACTTCTCGAAGAAAAATTGACTTATACAATCCACATAGAAGATGGGTTTAATATTGACGAATATAGGATTCCGCCCATGTTAATTCAACCTTTTGTAGAGAATGCAATTATACACGGAATTGAACTAAAGCCAGATTCAGGAACTGTTACTTTGGATTTTAAAAAGGAAAAGGATTTACTAAAAGTGACTATAAAAGATGATGGTTTGGGAAGAGAAAAAGTGAACGAAATTTACAAGAAAAGAAATTCCAGTCACCTCTCTTTTTCAACTAACATTACAAACGAGAGAATAGAAAAAATAAATACTGAATCTACAGAAAGTATTAGTTCTGTAACACAAGATATAGTTGAAAATGGAGAAGTAGTTGGGACAATAGTCGAATTGATTATTCCGTTAAAAAGTGTGTACTAAAATTATTAATTTATGAGAACTGTAATTATTGACGACAGAAATAGCATAAGAGAGTTCATCTCTCAACTACTTGCAAATGTTGAGGGAATTGAAATCGTAGGCGAAGCAGAAAGTGTTGCCAAAGCAACTGCTCTCATCAATGATAAAAAACCTGAATTAATCTTGTTGGATATTCAAATGGCAGACGGAAATGGGTTTGAAGTGCTTGAAGGAATTACACATACCGATTACAAAGTGATTTTTATTACTTCTCATGAAGAGTTTGCAATTAAAGCGTTCAAATACAGTGCACTTGATTATGTCGTAAAGCCCATAGATCCAGAGATTTTTTACAATGCTATTGAAAAAGCAAAAACTCATTTTTCTGGGTCTGATCAGCAATTAAAAATCAAAAATTTAATTGAAAACATATCAGGGAATAAAACCTCTAAAAAACTAATTCTTAATACACAAGAAACTGTACACGTAGTAAATAGTGAAGACATTACTAGGTGTGAATCGGATGGGAGTTACACTTTGGTTTACCTGAAAGATAGGAAGTTAATGATGTCTAAAAAGTTGAAAGATTTTGAAGAATTACTGGGTGGTTTATCATTTTATAGAACGCACAGGTCGCATTTGATAAACTTAAAATTTGTAGATCGATACGAAAAAAGAGATGGTGGATACATCATTATGAAAAATGACGATCAAATCCCTTTGTCTTCTGCAAAAAAGGATGAGTTTTTTGAATTATTGGTAGCTGTTTCTGAATAGTTATTATTTCTTACTTCACCAATTTATACTTCCTTTTTGCTGTATTTCTTGAGCAACTATTCCAATGCCACCATTCTGTCTGAATATTGAAAAACCCTGCTTTTTTCATCACTTTTCGTAGTAAAAATCGTCTTTTAACCTGATTTTCGGTCAATTTTCCTTCTTTTAGTAACTTTTTCTCTTCTCTAGGATAAGCTAATTTTCCTATAAAATCGAATGGAGTTCCCATGTCTAGTTCTTCCCCATTTTTGGTGGAAATAGAAATATCCAGAGCTGCACCATAATTGTGAATGGAATGGTTTTTAGGATTAGAAAGAAACTTCGTCTTCTCGTAGATTGGCATTTGTAAAGTATCCCACATTTTTTGCTGAACAAAAACAGGACGAACTGCATCAAAAACTAATAAAGTGAGCGTAGAATCTTCTTCTTGTAAGTAGTCATAGGCTTTCTTTAGTTTCTCCGCTACATCTGGTTGGCAAAAAGCTTTGTCCAAATCACCATATAAATCTATTCCCACAAAATTATCGAGAGTAGAATATTTTAAATCGACTCTTATTTGGGGTTCTATTTCTTGAATGTCAACCAACCCAAAATTTCTTAAATAAGTTTCAGGACGAGATAAAGCATAATTTAAAGAAGTTTTTTCTTCTGCTTTAGTTTCTGTCGCAACAGAATCCTTAACAGGTTGTGTTGTCACATTATCCTTTGCACTATTGGCTGTGGATTGTTCTTTATTTTCTATATTTGTTTCGCAAGAAAATAAGAGCGCAATCGCGAAATAGAAAATTTTCTTCATAACCCAAACTTACAAAATTATAACTACATGGAAGATCAACATTTTTTAGACCAAGAAAGTTTAAATATTGAAAACGAAAGGCCTACTTTCTTAACCGTACTTGCTATTATTACTTTTGTAGTAAGTGGATTTTTACTCATCTATGCAACTTTTCAATTAGTTACTTATAGCGAAGTAGAGCAAAGAGAAGCGATAGAACTGATGGTTGGGCAAATGGAGGAAACAACTACAAATGAAACAGCTGAGATTATGGGCGATATGACCTCTAGTATTCAATTAATGGCAGAAGAAGACATTGAAAATCACACCTTATTTTCTTCTATTTCGCTTATTTCTATCTTATTGAGTTTATTTGGAGCTTTCATGATGTTTAATATGAAAAAAACAGGATTCCATTTATACCTCGGGTCTAAAATAATAGGACTTATTCCATTAATGTTTTATACGCTATCAGGTCTAGTTGTTGGTTATTATATATTATTTGGATTCTTTACTTTAGCGTTTGTTATCATGTATGCAGTTAATTTGAAACATTTGAAGTAAACAACCTCTTTAATTTTCCTTTATTAAAATAACAGATCACGACTACAACTAAGATGGTTAGTATTTGATAAATAATAGATTGATTACAGTTTTGTCCATAAATTGACCCTGAATATGCATGCTGATGCCAAGGGAAAAACTGGTCAAATTATGGCAATGAAAATCCTAGGTATTTATTTAAAATTTGTGGAGATAAATCAATAACATCAGGAAAAGTACTTCCCGAAAATTCCATTAAAAATTTAATTGCTAATACAGTATGAAATAAACGCTCCTGTTAATCCTTATTTGCCAGCTGTCCACAGGCTGCATCAATGTCTTTACCTCTACTTCTACGAACGTTTGCAGGCACTCCGTTTTTTTCTAAATAAGCAGCAAATCTCTCAGTAGATTTTGAATCTGATTTATCAAATTCTCCATCTTCAATAGGATTGTATTCTATTAAATTTACCTTAGAAGGAACGTGCTGGCAAAACTGAACCAACTCATGAGCTTCTTTTAGTGAGTCGTTTACACCATCAAGCAAGCAATATTCGTAAGTCACCATATTACCCGTTTTGTCGTAGTAATATTTTAATGCTTCTGCTAATGAACCGAGTGAGTTCTGTTGGTTAATCTCCATTATTTTGTCCCTAGCTTCATCATTGGTAGCATGTAACGATAGAGCTAAGTTAAATTTAACGTCATCATCTCCCAATTTCTTAATCATTTTGGCAATCCCTGCTGTAGAAACCGTAATTCTTCTCGAAGCCATTCCCAATCCTTCGTCCGAAGTAATTTTATTAATGGATTCCAAAGTGTTTTTGTAATTAAGTAAGGGTTCGCCCATTCCCATATAAACTATGTTTGTAAGCGGTTTGTTGTAGTTTTCTTTAGCCAAGTTGTTAATCTCTACCACTTGGTCGTAAATTTCGTCATAAGTAAGATTTCGCATTCGCTTAAGTCTACCAGTAGCACAAAATGAACAAGCCAAACTACAACCTACTTGCGAAGAAATACAAGCTGTCATTCTCTTTTTTGTAGGGATAAGAACTCCTTCTACTATGCTTCCATCATACAGCTTAAAGGCGCACTTTATGGTTCCATCAGTACTTACTTGCTTTGTATCTATCGTTAGTTTGTTGAAATAGAAATATTCCTCCAGCATTTCTCTAGTTTCAACAGAAATGTTAGACATATTCTCGAAAGCAGTAAACGACTTCTTCCAAACCCAATCAAAAACCTGATTAGCTCTAAATTTCTGCTCTCCTTTATCCAAAAAAAATTCTATCAATTCTTCTTGCGAAAGCGCTCGTATATTTTTTTTTGTTATTTTCTCCATGATTATTAGTCTAATCTAGGGAGGTCTATTGAATCCGAAATAACCAAAGTGTTTGGGAAATCCTTCATGATTTCGTGCTGCAATTTTTGTGCTTCCAATTTATTTCTGAAATTTCCTACTCTCAATCTAAAGTTTGGTGCTTTGTAATCTATGTAAGTTCTTGTTCTTCTATTACTAGACATAAACCTCCCTCTTTCGCTATCTACGATTGATTTTGTAGAAGACGAAATAATTTGAACTCTATAGCCATTTATTATTGGATGGTTAGAGGCTCCTCCTCTCATAAGTTCTGAGACTTTATCAATTCTATGGTCTTTTTCTACCTTTATGGTTCCTGGTTTATGAGCTAGAGTTAATCCATAAACTGTATCAGTTGGCAAAACTGTGTCGGTCTTACCAGGAAACAGCTTCCAGTTGTTTGATGAATCTTGTGAAAATCCTGAGGTTAGTAAAGTAATTACTAAGAATGAAAGAATTATTTTTTTCATTTGTTTACGTTTTATTCTTAAACCTTAACAAGGATTAAGCCAATGTATTTTGACAAAAGTAACTATTATATGACCTGATTAGGTTATTAGTTAGAAATAATGTCAAATAATTTGTCCAAGTTAGGAGTCAAAATAACTTCTATTCTTCTATTTGCAGCTTTCTCTTCGCCTAAAGGATTGTATTTACTTCTTCCTGCTGCCGATAATATTTTTGGGTTAATTGTGCTGTTTGCAGTCATTATCTCAACTACAGAGGTAGCTCTCAACACACTCAATTCCCAATTGTTTTTAGGATGACTAGCCGATTTTAAATCATCAGAATCTGTGTGTCCTTCTACAATAATTTCTAGTTCTGCTTCTGTCTCCAAGGCTTTTGCCAATTGAATTACAGCTACTTTACCTTCTGTTCCTACTTTTGTGCTTCCAGAGGCAAACAATAATTTTGCTTCAAGACTAACGTACACTTTTCCGTTTTTTTGAATAACTGTCAATCCTTTGTTTTCAAAAGCCAATAATGCTTTGGATACTTTATCTTTCAATGCATTTACTGCAGCATCTTTTTCAGCAATTAATTCTTCCAATTCCTTTACCCTTTGCTCTCTCAACTCCAATGCGTTTTGCTTGTTTTCTAAAGTTACTTTCAGTTCATTCAAGCTTTTTCCCAAAATATTTAATTGGTCTTCTTTATCTTGTAATTCTTTTTGAGACTTATCTAATTTTGAAGAAAGTGTTTTATTCTCAATTGATGAATTCGCTAACAATCTGTCGTACCTCAACAAAATGTCATCATGTAATTGTTTTAATTTATCATACTGCTGCTCTTTCTCTAAGAATTTTCTTTTGGCTCCTTCCATTTCTTCATTCGCAGTTACTAATTCAGATTTTTTTGTCGCCAACATTTGGCTCAACTCTGTGTTTTCAGTTTTAAATTGCTCGTTTTCAGTTTGAAACTTTGCTAACTCCTTTTGGCATTGTTCATTTTTGGCTTTTAAATCTTCATACTTTCTAGCAGGAACACACCCTACAAACAATAGAGTAGCTATTCCTATGGATAACAATGACTTTTTCATAATTAAAATTTTATAATTCGATGTAATTCGTGATTTTAGCAAATATAAGGTTTTACTTAACGCTTTACTTCCAATAATATTGGAAGTAAATAAGAGTCCATTGTTAATTTCTTTAGGAGGATTGTTAAGCTTTCTTTAGCAACTTTCTTCTTTTCATTTCAAGAGAAATCAAAGCTAGTTCTCTACTTGTTTGTCCTGCAACCGAAGTATTTTCCTCTGCTCTTCTTATCAAATAAGGAATTACTTCTTTCACTGGACCATAAGGAACGTATTTAGCAACATTGTATCCTTGTTTTGATAAATTGAAACTAATGTGGTTACTCATTCCCAATAATTGAGCAAAATAAAAGTTAGAATCTGCTTTATCTAACTTATTTTCTTCCATATAGTTTGCAAGCAAAAATGAGCTTTCTTCATTGTGAGTTCCTGCGCACAATGCTATTTTATTTTCTGCACAATAAATAATTGCCAAATCATAATCTTTATCCGTAGCCGCCTTATCAAGTTGAATAGGTGATTTGTAATTTTTATGTATCGCTCTTTCTCTTTCCTTCTCCATGTAGGCGCCTCTAACCAATTTTACACCCATGTGGTATCCTTTTTCCTCCGCAGTTTTATGAAAGTTTTTCAAAGCTTCCAATCTATCCCATCTGTAGAGTTGAAGTGTGTTATAAACAATGGCTTTTTCCTTATTGTACTTCACCATCATTTCTTCTGTAATTCTATCAATTGTTTCTTGAATCCAAGACTCTTCTGCATCAATAAAAATAGGAGTATCGGCCTCATAAGCAGCTTTACATAGTCGGTCTACTCGTGCATAAGCAGCATCATATTCAGGATTGTTTTCGGGCAATTCGTGGTTGTATTTTTCTAGCAAATTAAATGCCACAACTCCCGAAACTTTAAACACCAAAAAAGGAATTTCTTTGTTTTTTGCAGCTAACTTAATCCCTCTTTCCAATTCTTTGCAACATGCTTCCAGTTCTACTTCGTTTGCTTTTGCTTCTACCGAATAATCCAATATTGTTCCAATACCATATTCGTTTAGTTTATTAATAACGGTTTTACATTCTTCTATGTTTTCTCCTCCACAAAATTGTTTGAAAATTGTTTTTTTGATAATTCCAGTAATAGGTAATCTTACAGCCAATGCAAAATTGGTTGCCCATTTTCCAAATACAATTAGTTTGTTATTCCCTATTAATTTAAATAGTCTGTGAGCCCATTTCAGCTCAGAATTTGATTGGCCAGAAAAGGCAACTTCAGTATTGTCAAAAGAAAGCATATGCGAAAATTAGTTACAACTTTATTTTAATCTCCCTCTCATTATATCGGAAAATCATCACCAAATGTAATCTTTTTTATTCAATATTATTTATACTGATTTTAAAAAAAATCCCTAAATATAAAAGCATAAAAAAACCGCATAAAATTAATTTTATGCGGTTAATAAATGTTATAATCCTTAAAGAAAACTAGTCAATTGCTTTATCCAAAGGTACATCTGTAGACAATGTATTTCTGTAATTAGGATCAAATTTAGTTTCTGTTGTATCTACAGTTCCTGTGTTGTTTCCAATAAGAAATGAAGAAGACAAAGCAAGTACTACAATTACTATTGCAATGTACCAAGTCGCTTTTTCTACTACATCATTTGTTTTTTTTACACTTCCCAATTGGTTAGCTGCTCCAAATGACGAATCTATTCCTCCTCCTTTTGGATTCTGGATAAGAATAACCAACATTAATAATGCTGCTGCTACGATTGATAATACTAATACTAATGTTCCCATTTTTTATCTTATTTTAACTTAAATTTTGTTTTATTTCCTCAATTTGTTTGGCAAAGTAACTCTTTTTTTCTGAATTTTTCAAACTTAATCGCTCATAAGTAGCTATTGCCTTGTCGTATAATCCTTGAGTTACGTAAATTTTTGCCAATGTTTCTGTTGCAAAATCATCTTTCTCTATCAAACTTTTCTTTCCAACCTCTATGGGGGAGAAGAATTTTTTTGGAGATTCATCCTTGTTTAACCTAATATGACTAGAGTCTTTTTTCCTTTGTATAATGAATTTATCTACCATTTGCTCTACAGAAAGTTCAGTTTCTTTTTTCACCTCAACCTCTTCTTTCAAAGCTTCTGAAGGAGTTAGCCAGTCGTAAAAAGAATGAGCAGTTGACAAATCAAACTCTTGTTCTACCTCAGCAATTACTATTTCTTCTTTCTCCGATTCTTCTATTTCTTCCTCCAATAGGGAAACGGCCCCCAAAACATTTGATAGGATTAAATTTTCTAAATCCTGACTTTCTTTATCTTTTAAAACTGCTTTTTTCTCCGTTACAATTTTTTCAATATTTTCTTTGTGAGAAATTTTCACTTCTTTCTCAACTAAAACTTCTTCGATTTGTTTCTCTTTATTTTCTTCATCAATTTCCTTCTCAACAACTTTTTCCTCAATTGGTTCTTCAGTTATTGCCTCTATTACTTCTGGAATTTCTTCTTTTGCCAGTTCTATTAGTTCAACTTCTCCTTCTAGGTTAATTAAATCATACAAAACAGCTCTATCCGGAATAGAAATAGCCGTGTTTTTTAATTGTTGCTCAAAACTTATACTTTCTTGTGTATGATAAGCCTTGGAAAGTAGCATAGAAATAGACGAACAATAAGGATATTGTTGCTGTAGTGCGTTCAATTCCTCTCCTTCTTCTTGGGAAACCAAGAAAGGATTTTGCATGAGCGATATGAAAGTTTTTTTAGTTACCAATCTCCCAGCGTTTTGTCGTAAATATCTTGTGTTAATTGATCAAAAATGTCTTCAATCAATCCGTCTTGCACAGAACTAATATCTTGTGTACTGTTGTAATCTGCAAATCGTGAAAATGTTTTTTCAAAATTATCTTTCACTTCTATTTGGTTCACAAAAATCACTTTAATAGATATTGTCAATCTGTTTTGTGCTGCTGTTTGATCGCCTTGCAGAGCAATTGGCTGAATAGTATAATTGGAAATTGTTCCTTCGTAACTTAAATCTCCATTGGTAGAAACAAGCTCTAACTTAGTTTGAGATTGAAATAGCTCTCTTAGTTTTTCAGTAAAAGTAAGTCCAATTGTTGAGGGGCCCAAAGTTGCTTGGTTAGTAAACTGCTCTATTGAAAACGTTTTTATGTTCTCATTCAAATTTCCTCCACTACTTGTTGAATACCTTATTTTACAAGAAGATAAAAGAATTATAGCGAGCGCTAAACTGAAAGTTTTTCTAGTCATTGTTGGGCGTTTATTACCAAGTGGACAAAAATAACGAAAAATCGCACACTTTCGTATGTTTTTATGATTGTTGTGGTCTTACTTTGTATAAAAATGATTGTTTTCCTATTTTTAATCAAAATTAAAACTACACAATCATGAAAAAGAATGTCGGAAATAAAGACAAAACAATAAAAACTGTTTTGGCTGCAATTGTTGCTGCTTTTTATTTCACAGGGACATTAGAAGGAACTTTTGCTCTTATATTATTGATAGTCGCAATTATTTTTGCTGTAATCAGTCTAATTAATTTTTGTCCACTTTATAAACTGATTGGAATCAATAGTTACAGAGTAAAAGAATAGTAAAATTTTATTACTAAACTTCTATTTTGTTGAAATTTCATCCAAAAACACTTTAAAAGAAAATTCGCATTATCTTTGTCCTATGGATGATTTTAAATTACCAATTACAGCATGGCTTCCTATCACCAAAAAGGAAGTGGAAAAAAGAGGCTGGGAACAACTGGATGTAATTCTTGTTTCAGGGGATGCCTATGTGGATCATCCAGCTTTTGGAACTGCCGTAGTAGGAAGATTAATAGAAAGCGAAGGTTTTAGAATTGCTATAATTCCTCAACCCAATTGGAAGGATGATTTAAGAGATTTTAAAAAATTAGGTGCACCAAAATACTTTTTCGGAGTTACTTCGGGTTGTATGGATACCATGGTAAATCATTACACAGCAAACATTCGTTTGCGTTCTACAGATGCTTATACTCCTGGAGGAAAAGCTGGTTTTAGACCTGATTATGCGGTTGTAACTTACAGTAGAATATTAAAAGAATTATATCCTGACGTTCCTGTTCTTATTGGAGGAATTGAAGCTTCGTTAAGAAGAATTACTCATTACGATTACTGGAGTGATAAATTAATGCCTACGATACTTGAAGATTCTAAAGCTGATTTATTGGTTTACGGAATGGGAGAAAAAGCATTAAAAGAGATTCTTCAAATGTTGAAAAAAGGAATCCCTTTTCATCAATTAACCATGGTGAAACAAACGGCTTACTTTAGAAAAACGGAAGAGGGAATTCCAAAAAATAAAAACTGGAAGGATTTAACTCTTAATTCTCATGACGTTTGTCTGAAAGATAAAAAGAAATTTGCAGCCAATTTCAAACACGTAGAACAGGAATCCAACAAGTTAGTTGCAGATAGAATAATCCAGGAAGTTAATGGGAAGAACCTTATCATTAATCCTCCTTACGATACTATGACGGAGACTGAAATAGATTTTTCATTTGATTTGCCTTACACGCGTCTTCCTCATCCAAAATACAACAAAAGAGGTGCAATTCCTGCATACGAAATGATAAAATTCTCCGTGAATACTCACAGAGGATGTTTTGGAGGTTGTAGTTTTTGTACCATTTCTGCTCACCAAGGAAAATTTATTGCAAGTAGAAGTGAAGAGTCTATCTTGAAAGAGGTGAATAAAGTCACTCACATGTCTGATTTTAAAGGGTATATATCTGATTTGGCTGGACCTTCGGCAAACATGTATAAGATGAAAGGGAAAGTGCAAAGTATTTGTGAAAAATGCGTGAGCCCTTCTTGTATTCATCCTGTTGTTTGTAGCAACTT
>CAJJDF010000065.1 GCA_905182785.1 uncultured Flavobacteriales bacterium | reverse complement strand
TTTTTCCAATTCTTCTTTTAGTGCATTCAATTTATCTCCACTTCTTGCAACTAAAATTAAATCCCCTCCTTGCTCTGCATGAAGAATTGCAAATTCTTTCCCAATTCCTCCACTTGCTCCCGTAATTAATGCTGTTTTCTTCATTGGTTTATTTGATATTATATTAATAATAAAGGTAAGAAAAATGAGTATTTAAAGCTAATTAGTAAAAGTTAAGTTGAAAGTTGTAATTTAGTATTTCAAAACCAAATAAATGAAATCAACACTTACTTTTTTATTCTTATTGGCAACAGTCCTTTCTTTTTCACAGATTAGAATCAATAGCGAATCGCAAGAAAACATTGACCGCATTGTTTTTCAATCCAAAGAAAAGACAAACATTCAAATAAAAAAGGGCAACCCATTACTTCCAATTTATAAGGTTCACGGAGAACTGTGTTTGTCTACAATAGGGAAAGTGACTAATGGGTTTAGTGTAAACAACCTAAATGACAAGGCGTTTATAGGTAGCCAAGTAGGGAATATTGTTACGATTAAAATTCCTTTGAAAAACTTGGCAGAGATTAATAATTTTCAAAACGTATTACAGATTCAGGTTGCAGAAAGAATTTACTCTCACAACAATAAAATGACATCAGATGTGAGAGCAGATAGCGTTTGGGCTGGAACAGGTTTAGCACAAGCTTTCACAGGAAAAAACGTATTGATAGGAATCACAGACTGGGGATTTGATTACGACCACCCTATGTTTATGGATACCACTCTAACTACATCTAGAGTGAGAGCAGCTTGGGATCAATTTAAACATTCAGGAAATATACCTTCAGGATTTGGATACGGAGTAGAATATGTAACACCAGTAGAATTGGATAGTGCAAACTCGGATACAGCAGGAGACTATTACGATTACGCAACTCATGGAAATCACGTGGCAGGAATAGCAGGAGGATGTGGAGCAGGATTAGAATATAGAGGTGTAGCTTTTGAATCTCAGTATTTATTTAACTCCATTCAATTGGATGCAGGTTCTGCAATTGATGCCTTTGTTTGGATGAAAAGCATTGCTGATAGCGATTGGAAAAGATTGGTTGTAAACATGAGTTGGGGATTATACTACATGGGAACCATGGATGGGAATTCTTTGGTAAGCCAAGCAATAGATAATTTAAGTGTTCAAGGAGTAACCTTTGTAACCTCGGGAGGGAATAATGGAAATGACAATTTTCACATTAAAAAAGTATTTTCTAGCGACAGTATTCGTTCTAGAATTGGTTTTTATCCCTACTCAGCTCACCAATTTATGTGGGGACAATGTATTTCTATGTGGGGACAACCAACCAATGCTTTTAGTTCGAGAGTAGAAGTGTATAACAGTTCTAATGTATTAGTTGCAAACTCTAGGTACTACCATTCTAATTCAGATAATGGATACCACGATACTTTTATAGTTATAGGAACCGACACGGTTTTTTATAATTACTCGATAGATTCTGCCCACCCAAACAACAACAGACCACACCAAAGATTAAGAGTAAAGAATACGAATACGAGTTTGAGAGTTGCTTTGCATTCTTATGCTTCTTCGGGTACTGTTCATTACTGGAATGTGGTAGAGCTGAGTAATGGAGTTGGAAACTGGGGATTGGATTTTTACAGTTACGGTACAGATGGAGTGGCAGGAGATAATTTATACGGATTGGGAGAGCCGGCTTGTACAAAATCGGCTATTACTGTTGCGGCTCATCAAGCAGAAATAGTTGCAGTATCTGGACAAGTTTTTCCAGGAAACATTGCTAGTTTCTCTAGTCGTGGACCAACTTATGATGAACGAATAAAACCAGATGTCTCTGCACCAGGAATGAATATAATCTCTTCTATTAATTCCTATACTACAAGAAGTTACACAACAGCTGCAAGTACAATGTTTAAAGGAAGAACGTATGATTTTGCAGCTTTTTCAGGGACATCAATGTCTTCGCCTGCAACCGCAGGAGTGGTTGCTTTATTGTTAGAAGCAAGTCCAACTCTAGAGCCTAGACAAGTAAAAGAAATATTAATAGCTACAGCTCGAGAAGACAACCGAACAGGAACTTTGCCAATAGCAGGAAATACAGTTTGGGGACATGGAAAAGTAACAGCCACTGCTGCAGTTAAAATGGCTTTATTGACAGTTTCTTTGGATGAAAATGAACTAAATGAAATAGGGGTAAGTTTATTCCCCAATCCAAACAAAGGATCTTTCTCCTTACAATTTGACAAAGAGCAACAAATCAATTCTCTTTTTATCACCGACATAAACGGAAGATTAATAAAAGAAATTACCCCACGCAACACCTTGAATTATGAGATAAATTTTAAAGGGGCTTCAGGGATTTATTTCTTGAATGTGGTGAGTGAAAATGAAAGAAGGACTTTGAAGTTGGTGAAGGAATAATTAAAGATTAAATAAAATGAATTTCATCAGTTTAAATAAAACAATATTTGTCCTTACAGCATTGCTTTTTTTTATGCGTTAAAAACGATTCGCAGGAATACTATGGTATAGGAGAATTAAAATCAACAAATAGGTTTAGTGAAAATTTCAAGGAACAAGAAGTGGTTTTTAATTATAAAAACGGCAATATTAGCTGCATCAGAACAGATAAAACCAGAATAAAGTTTCGGATTATTTAATAATGGGAGAGCTCTCGCTTGAAGGAAGCCTACAAAAACTCAAAGGAGTTTTACCTATAGCCATTGAAGCTAAAAAGCTTGGACCAAAAGAAAACCATTCCCGTCAAAAGGAATGGTCGCTAAGGATGGTAATAAAATTAACATTATTCAAATGTTAATTTTATTTAGTTGGTGTGATTTTATCTTTACAAGTGTTTCTTCTATAGTTTATTCGAAGTTTCAGAATCCAATCTCCAAGCTCTAATTCTGCCCCAATTAAATCATAGCTGTAAATATCGTAATCTGTTGGCGTATTATTTTCAGCATCTTGAACAACCGTATTCTTAATATTATTATAAAAAAGATATGATTTACATTCGTTACTAGACATTGTATATAAATAAACCTCCTGACTAATGGTTTTGTATTTATCTAACCATCTGCAGTATTTAACTGTACGGTAGACGTGACAACTATTTAGTTTTTGGACAAAGTCATTTCCATAAAAGGTCAAGTCTCCATCTCCACTTAAATAGGTGCAATTATCCACACTATTTATTAAGTCATTTTCGCAAGATTTTCTGCTCGAATTATCAATAGAATTTAGGTGCGAAACATCTACAATAAGAGGTGACAAAGAGGCCTTGTTTTGGTTAACAGGAGTGATAACCCTTTCCTTTTTACAGGAAGATATTGTTGCTACCGACAGTAGCATTATAGAAAAAATGAGCGTTAATTTATTTATTGTTTTCATAATTTTAGTTTTTTATTGATTCTAGACTACTCTTTTTCATCTAAAACATAGTTAAAGAATTCAAAGTTAATCGGCAAGTTGTCTTGAATAGTTTTGCCGAACTTCCTCGTGTTTTGAATAAATCAATGTTGATTGATGCTATTCACATATAAGTACGGGGATAATCCCAAAAAGGTTACTGAAGTCTAAATGTTTAATGTAAAAATCTGATTTAAAATAGCATATAATCAATTAAACTTATTTTCACTTAAACTTATGTAAGCATTAAAAACCCTACTCTAGAGCCTAGATAAGTAAAAGAAATATTAATAGTTACAGCTCGAGAAGACAACCGAACAGGAACTTTGCCAATAGCAGGAAATACAGTTTGGGGACATGGAAAAGTAACAACCACTGCTGCAGTTAAAATGGCTTTATTGACAGTTTCTTTGGATGAAAATGAACTAAATGAAATAGGAGTAAGCTTATTCCCCAACCCAAACAAAGGATCTTTCAATTTACAATTTGATAAAGAGCAACAAATTAATTCTCTTTTCATCACAGACAAAAACGGAAGATTAATAAAAGAAATCACACCTCAAAAAACCTTGAATTATGAGATAAATTTTGAAGGAGCATCAGGGATTTATTTTTTGAATATGATGAGTGAGAATGAGAAAATAACTTTAAAGTTGATAAAGGAATAAGACTAAATTTTATAGTAGGAATAATTTGATTACATTGTAACAACAAAATAATCAAACAATTATGCTAGTAAAAACCTACGGATGTGCAGTATTTGGAATAGAAGCAACTATTGTAACAGTAGAGGTAAACATTAGTAACGGAGTTAATTTTTTTCTTGTTGGGTTACCAGATAGTGCAGTAAAAGAAAGTCAACAAAGAATTCAAGCTGCTCTTAAGAACAATGGCTATAAGATCCCAATAAAAGAAATTACTGTAAACATGGCACCAGCTGATATTCGTAAAGAAGGCTCGGCTTACGACATGACCATTGCATTAGGGATTTTGGCGGCATCTGAGCAAATAAACTCCGAAAAAGTATCTGATTATTTAATAATGGGAGAGCTTTCGCTTGACGGAAGTCTACAAAAACTCAAAGGAGTTTTACCTATAGCTATTGAAGCTAAAAAGCTTGGACTAAAAGGAATAATTCTACCTAAACAAAATGCCAAAGAAGCTGCAATTGTTGACGGAATGGATGTTTACGGAGTAGAGAACATTAAAGACGTAATTGATTTTTTTAACGAAGAAAAAGAGTTACAAAAAACGGTTGTTAATACCAGAGAGGAGTTTTACAATCAACTGCTTACTAGCGACATTGACTTTAAAGATGTAAAAGGGCAACAAAACATAAAAAGAGCATTTGAAATTGCAGCAGCAGGAGGCCATAATATTATTTTGATTGGTCCTCCAGGAGCAGGAAAAAGTATGTTGGCAAAAAGATTACCTACGATTCTTCCTCCATTTTCTCTTCAAGAAGCTTTAGAAACAACAAAAATACATTCAGTTACAGGGAAGCTAGGCTCCAATGAATCACTTATGTCATCTAGACCTTTTAGAAAACCTCACCACACAATTTCTGATGTAGCTCTTGTTGGAGGAGGAACTTTTCCACAACCAGGAGAAATATCTTTAGCTCACAATGGAGTTTTGTTTTTGGATGAATTACCAGAATATAAAAGAACCGTGTTGGAAGTAATGCGTCAACCGCTTGAGGATAGAAAAGTAACGATTTCTAGAGCAAAGTTTACAGTAGATTATCCGGCAAGCTTTATGCTGGTTGCAGCAATGAATCCTTGCCCCTGTGGGTATTATAACCACCCAGAAAAGGACTGTGTATGCTCGCCAGGTGTGGTTCAAAAATATTTGAATAAAATATCGGGGCCTTTGTTGGATAGAATTGATTTACATGTGGAGGTAACTCCAGTAAATTTTGATGAATTGGCAAGCAAAGAAACTACCGAAAACTCTCGCTCTATTAGAGAAAGAGTAATAAAAGCTAGAGATGTGCAACAAGAAAGATTTGAAGAAACCGAGAATGTGTTTGCGAATGCACACATGGAATCTAAAAAATTGAGGGAAGTTTGCCAAATAGGACCAGAATCTATAGCATTACTAAAAACAGCCATGGATAGATTGGGATTATCAGCCAGAGCGTACGATAGAATTCTAAAGGTTTCTAGAACAATTGCTGATTTAGCTGGAAGTAAAAATATAGAATCAGATCACATTGCCGAAGCTATTCAATACAGAAGTTTGGATAGAGAAAATTGGGCGGGATAATTTCTTGTTGTAAGCAATCATTTTTTTTTTCGTTTAAAAGCAAAACTATTTTTCATGAAGCTTTTTAGCCTATTTCTAGTACTCACTTTTATTTCTATATTTTCCTTTGGACAAAAAGAAAAATTAGATGTCTTTTTCAATAAAGCGGACGTTTTTATGTCTATGAACGTAACCAATGGATTGGTAGATTATCAGGAAATTGCAAAACAAAGAATTGCATTAGACGATTTGATTTTGGAGATTAACACTCTAAAAGTAATCTCAGTAGAAGATAAAAGCTATCAAAAATCATTTTTAATAAATGCGTATAATTTATTGGTAATAAAAGGAATAATAGATAATTTTCCTGTCCAATCGCCTAAGGGAATAATAGGATTTTTTAATAGAAAAAAGCATGAAGTAGCTGATTTTGGATTGGTAACTCTTAATGAATTGGAGAATGATTTAATAAGAAAGGTATATATGGATGCTAGAGTTCATTTTGTATTGGTTTGTGCAGGGAATAGCTGCCCTCCCTTAATTGATGAAGCCTATGCCCCTTCAAAACTAGAAAATCAGTTACAAGTTCAGACAAAAAAATCCATGGATAACCCTGATTTTATTCGTGTGAATGCAAAAGAAGTTTCTATTTCGGAAATTTTTAAATGGTACGAAGAAGATTTTGTTACTAAAGGAAGTCGTGTTATCGATTTTATAAATAATTACAGAAAGGAAAAACTATCTTCTAAATCAAAAATAAGTTATTACAACTACGATTGGTCTCTTAATTCACAAGACGTGTTTCAAAAAGAAGGTATTAAATCCAATATTTTGGAATTTACACCCTCCAAGTTAATGGGTATAGGGCAATGGGATGTTAAACTATTTAATAATTTATATACTCAAACAAAATCTGCAGACGACAATCAAAAAATAACCAGAAACGAATCTAGGCAAAGCTATTTCACTACCAGTATTGAAGCATACACAGGAATAACAAAAAGCTCAAGGTTAAATGTGGGAGCAATCATCAATTTAAAATCCAACATTGGCAACAATGCCTCTGCATTGGATGTGTTTAACTTTAAAACAGAGCAAGGAATTTCGAGAGCAGGAATTTCCAATTTAGGGTTGGCTTTAAAAATTAACCCTTTCAAAAAACTGAGTAATTTTTCTTTACAAACGAATTTCTTTTTCCCGGTTTTTAAGGATCAGGCGGGCTCATTTTATTTAGACAAAAGAAGTTATGTGTGGGAAAACAGATTCTATTACGACAAATCTTTTGGAGCTGATAAATTTCAGGTTTTTGCACAGCTAGACTTAACCTATAATTTTGGGGAATTATCCAAGGACGCTTCTTCGGACGAGAACTCAGGGGAGCGATTTGCAAATAACAGTTTAGCATTTCCATTAGCTGTTTTCTTGAGTTATTTCCCCTCACAAAACTTTACTGTTTATATAAATGCACAACAATACCAGCTCGTACCAACAGTAGAAGGTGGATTTGGACAAGAATTTACTGTTGCAGGAATAGGGGCAAAACATCAGGTAACACCAAGATTAAACTTAGAAATTTCTTCTTCTATTTTTTTGAGAGGAACAAGCAGTGGGTTAGGTAAAACTTATAATTTGGGGCTGAGGTATGTGTATTAAATACATTCTTGATTGAGCGTTTAATTTTTTGATAATATACCTTTTAAGTTTAAAAGAGAATTATCATTACCGATAATCGACTGAAAGAGGTCAAACGTAGATTCAACCCTCTCAGTCTTGGATTGAGTATTTGAAAATAATAATTTTATTAATAGGTTTACAAGGAAGAGAAGGTTCAATTTTTTTGTCAAGATGAACGTTAGTATCTCAAAAGTTATACTTATTCTCCCTATTTAATTACTTTTAGATAGGGAGTTTGTATTTTAATTACTTTTATTTTTTTCGAGTGTTCTATAAATTAATCATATATTTTCTATCTACATAAAAAGTTCCAAAAGGGATAACGGAAGCAAAACAAACTAATCCAAATGTTCTAAAACTCCACTTCTGATCGTCTTTTATTAAAAAAGCAAGAATAACATACCCCACAAAAAGCAAACCATGAGGCATTCCGAGAGCTTTTATCCAAGAGGGGTCGTTACTAAAGTATTTTAAAGGCACGCCCACCCCCATCAATAAGACGTATGAAATACCTTCAAGAAAACCTATAATTCTAAATATTAAAGTCATGTTTTTTTATTAAATGTTGGATTTAAATTCCCACATGGATTTTACATAGGGATATTTCCATGTTTCTTTTTAGGAAGGTTTACCACTTTGTTTTTAAGCATAGAAAATGCTTTAATCAATTTCTCTCTAGTATGTTTTGGATCAATTACCTCATCCACAAAACCTCTTGCGGCTGCATTGTACGGATTTGCAAAAAGCTCGGCATATTCTGCCTCTTTTTCTTTCCATTTTTCTTCTGAATTTTCTGCCCCAGAAATTTCTCTTTTAAATATAATTTCCGAAGCTCCTTTAGCTCCCATTACTGCAATTTCTGAACTTGGCCAAGCATAATTCATGTCTGCTCCAATGTGTTTGGAGTTCATTACATCATAAGCTCCTCCATAGGCTTTACGAGTAATAACGGTAATCCTTGGAACGGTTGCTTCACAAAAAGCATAAAGTAATTTAGCTCCATTTTTTATAATACCATTCCATTCTTGGTCTGTTCCTGGCAAGAATCCTGGCACATCTTCAAACACCAAAAGAGGAATATTAAAACAATCGCAATACCTCACAAATCGAGCAGCCTTTTCAGAAGCCTTATTATCCAAAACTCCTGCCAAAAATGCAGGTTGATTAGCTACAATTCCAATACTTTTTCCTGCCAATAATCCAAATCCGACTACTATGTTTTCTGCAAAATCTTTGTGCACCTCATAAAAAGTACCCTTGTCCAATACTTTAGAAATTACCTCCTTCATGTCGTAAGGTTGGTTAGGATTAGAAGGAATTATATCAGTTAATGAAGGACGAGATTCGTCTCCCATTTCATACTCATATTGTGGAGATTCTTCTTCACAGTTTTGAGGAATGTATTTCATTAAATTCTTGATGTCTTGAATACAAGCCAATTCATTTTCACTAGTAAAGTGTGTTACACCTGATTTTGTAGAATGCGTACTTGCTCCTCCCAATTCTTCAGAAGTTACTTCTTCGTGAGTTACTGTTTTTACAACATTAGGTCCTGTTACAAACATGTAAGAAGAGTTCTCGACCATGAAAATAAAATCGGTAAGAGCTGGCGAATAAACTGCACCACCTGCGCAAGGTCCCATAATTGCAGAGAGTTGTGGAATTACTCCACTTGCCATTGTGTTTTTGTAAAAAATATCTGCATACCCTCCAAGAGAAACAACTCCTTCTTGAATTCTAGCTCCACCCGAATCATTTAGTCCAATTACTGGAGCTCCATTTTCCATGGCAAGATCCATAATTCTACATATTTTTTGTGCATGAGCTTCGGCCAATGAACCTCCCAAAACGGTAAAATCTTGTGAAAATAAATACACCAAACGCCCTTCTATTGTTCCATATCCAGTTACAACACCATCTCCTAAAAATTTAGTTTTATCCAATCCAAAATTAGTAGATCTGTGGGTTACAAACATCCCAATTTCTTCAAAAGAACCTTCATCCAATAAGAAGTGAATTCTTTCCCTTGCGGTTAACTTTCCCTTTGCGTGTTGCTTTTCAATTCTTTCTTTTCCTCCACCTAATTTTGCTTCGGCCTGCTTTTCTTTTAATAGTTTTATTTTGTTTTCCATTAATCTTAAGGTTGGTTCAGTGTCATTTTACACTTCAAATTTAAAACATTTTTACGTTTAAAGACCAAAACGAACTCAAATACCTATATTTATTCTTTAAAACCAACAATAGTTTCTTAAAATGCCATCAATTAAGATACAAACGAAAATAAATGCACCTATAGAAGTAGTTTTTGACTTGTCAAGGAATATAACTTTACACGAAATATCTACAGGAAATAGTAATGAAAAGGCAATTGCGGGAGTAACCCATGGATTAATAAACTTGAATGAAACAGTAACTTGGCGAGCAAAACACTTTGGAGTTTACCAAAGAATGACGGTAAAAATTACCGAAATGGAAAAGCCCAATACCTTTACAGATGAAATGGTAAAAGGAATTTTTAAGTGTTTTCGCCATACTCACACGTTTATTCAAGAGGGGCAAGAAACAACTATGAAAGATGATTTTGAGTATAAAGCTCCTTTAGGAATTTTGGGAAAAGTGGCAGATTTTCTATTTTTGAAACTCTATATGAAGTTTTTTTTAAAAGAACGAAACAAAGTGATAAAAGCATACGCAGAAGATGAAAAATTAAGGAATAGTTTTTGATGCTACACAAACAATGAAAAAAGTAAACTTAGGAATAGGATTGAGTAAAAGGATATACGTAGCTATGCTTGCTTTGGTAATCCTATCTTCTTTGGTAATTGCCTTATTTACAGCTGTTTTTTTTAAAAACCAAAACGAAAAATACCACCTTTCTCGATTAGAAAGGAAAGAAAAAAGGGTAGCAAATAGTATAAAATATTTTACCGATAAATTTGATATGCAGGAAAATCTGAATTCTGTGCCCAGAGAATTTTACGAAAAAATAGAAGAACTATCGAGAGAAAATGAAATGGAGCTTAAAATATACAATACAAAAGGAGCTATATTATTAAGTTTGGACGAAGAATTAAAAACAAACGACAGTATTCCTCCTAAAGTTTTGAATGAAATTATAGCCACTTCGGACTCTTTTTATATCCTTAAACTAGACGAATCAAACATTACCACTTTTTCTATTTTAAAAAATAAAGAGGGAAAAAACATTGGAATTCTTAATGTCCCTAACTACGATTTTTCTACCAACAGCATAGAGATTAGTAAGTTTTATAGGACCCTTTTGGAGCTCTATATTTTCTTACTAATTGGAGCAGGAATTTTTGCTTTTTTCCTTTCTCGAAACATTACCAGTTCTTTGAGATTGATTGGGGATAAAATGAAAAATGTATCCTTCAATAAAAAGAATGAAAAAATAACTTGGAAGAACAAAGATGAGATTGGTGAATTGGTGAATCGATATAACACCATGGTGGACGAACTGGAACAAAGTGCCAACTTATTAGCAGAATCAGAGAGAGAGACTGCTTGGAGGGAAATGGCAAAACAAGTGGCCCACGAGATAAAAAACCCTCTTACGCCAATGAAATTAAACGTGCAATATTTGGAGCAATCCTTAAAGCATGATGACCCAGAATTCAAAGAAAAAATGACGCGTTTTTCACACAAAATGATAACCCAAATAGATGCATTAACCGAGATTGCAAATGAGTTTTCTAGTTTTGCAAAAATGCCTACAACATCTTTGTCTTCTACAGATTTAAGAATTATTCTTAAAGATGCAGTAGGGACTTTTGACAAAGAAATAAAGGTGGTAAAAGAGACGAGTGGAATTAAAAAAGCTATGATAAGGGGAGATGAAAACCAACTCATCAGAGTCTTCAACAACTTGCTTAAAAATTCTTCGCAGGCAATCCCTGAGGGTAGAACAGGAGTTATTCAGGTATTATTGACCCAAGACGAAAATAATTATTTGGTAGAGGTAAAAGACAACGGGAAGGGAATTGATCCTTCGCAATATGAGAAAATTTTCACTCCTAATTTCACCACTAAATCATCTGGAAGCGGATTGGGATTAGCCATTGTAAAAAATATCATGAAAAACCATGGTGGGAAAATTTACTTTGAAAGTAAAATGACAGTCGGAACTTCGTTTTTCTTACAGTTTCCAAAAGGGTAATTTTTATCGATTAAAACGAATTAACAAACTCTACAATTAACTTATGTAAATCGTTAAACTCCGTTAAAGGCAAAGTTTCTGGTCTGTCTTGAATATCATGATAATAAGTAACGCCACCCAAAGTATAGGAGAAAAACGAAGGAACTCCAGCTTCTTCGAACCAATAATGGTCACTATTTGCTGCTTTTCCTCTTGGTTTTATTTGCTTTACCAAATCATACTTTTCGTTAATCTTTTTTAGCCTTTCAAACTCTTTGGGATGCTCCGTAGAGTTCACCACTTGAATCCCTTCCGAGCCTGTTCCCATCATATCTACGTTATATAAAAACTTCATTTTCTTAAGGGGAACTACAGGATTTTCTACGTAATATTTTGAACCAAGTAATCCAGCCTCTTCTCCTCCAAACGCAATAAACAAAACCGAATATTCTGGTTTATTCTCGGAGAAATGCTTCATCAAAGTTAGCATCATTGCAATTCCACTCGCATTGTCGTTTGCCCCATTAAATGTTGCCGTTTGCCCCATCATTCCCAAGTGGTCGTAATGAGCAGTAAACACAAAAAACTTCTTTCTTTTATACCATTTTTTTGCAGGAATATAACCTATTACGTTTTGAGTATTGAATTTATCAATCAGCTTGTTTTCTATATTCAAACTAACTGATGTGTGGTTTAATAAGAACTCACTTTTTATTTCAATTACAGGAAAAGTAAGTGTTTCTTGAGCAACTGACCAAGTGAATTTATTATCGTTAATAACAAATAAAGGAGCGATTTGTGCAATAGTGGCTTTAAGATCCATTTGAGCAAAATATTCGTCTCTACCATTTGCTTTTGGTAAATTCACTAAATAGGCAAGTTGAATATCGCTATTTATTAACTCTCTAGTAATCTCTTTTTTGTAGTTTTCAAGAGTTACTTTAACCAATCTGTATTTCCCATTTGCCGATCCAGAATTAGGTGCTACAATAAAATCTAAACCAGTTTTTAAAGTTTTATTCCCAAATTTAATCTCAACCTTATTTGGGAAAGTATTCACAGGGTAGCTGTATTCCTGGAAATAGGAATCGGTCACCATTTGCCCTCCGTATTCCTTGAATTTCTTAGCAATATAATCGGCTGCAATTTTATTTCCATTGTTCACATAACCTCTTCCATAAAATACATCAGAGGCGAGAGTGTCAATTAGTTTTTTTGCCAATTCTTTTTGTGAAAAAGAGAATTGCGAAACACACAAAATAAGGATTAATAAAAGTATTTTTTTCATATTTATTTAGATAAAAGTTCACTTCCCAACGCCTCAAAATCAACTCCATCAAAATTACCTGAACTCATCAAAAGCAAGTTTTTGTTTTCGAAATTGATAGACTTCACAGTTTTCATTAATTCGTCAGAATTGGTAAAAACAGTCACATTTTCGCTAAAAAAAGCAGTTTTTACATCATTTTCGCTCAACATGGCTAGTTTTTTATGTTCTATAGCTTTTGGGCTGAAGTAGACAAAAGCTCTATCTGCATCCAACATAGTGTTCTTATATTGAGCCAGGAACTCTTGATTCAGACTGCTGAAAGTATGTAATTCAATACAGGCAATTAATTCTCTTTCGGGATATTGTTCCTTTACGGCTTTGGTCGTAGCCTTTAGCTTGGAGGGAGAATGAGCAAAATCTTTCAAGATGTGAGTTTTACTGTTTTTAGACACTGTTTCTAATCGTTTACTTGCTCCACCAAAACTTTGTATTGCTTTGTAAAACTGAGCAGAAGAAACGCCAATTTTTTCACAAACTAACCTCGCGCCATTTAGGTTTTGTAAATTGTGTTCTCCAAAAATCTCTAGCTCCACCTCTTGAGAACCATCTTTTAAAGTTGTCACCCCGTTATAAATGGAATATTCAGGAGTAGAATAAGAAACAAAGTCAATCTTTCTATCCGATTTTGATACAATTTTTTCAATTTCTTTGTCACCAGAGAAATAAATCAAGCTTCCTTGTTCTTCTATTTTATTTACAAATATTTCAAACTGTTCGCAGTAGTTTTCAAAGGTTGGAAACACATTAATATGATCCCAAGCAATTCCTGTAAGCAGTGCAATATTTGGACTGTATAAATGAAACTTAGGTCTTCTGTCTATTGGAGAAGAAAGGTATTCGTCTCCTTCCAACACAGCAATTTTTGCTGAGGCGGTTAGTTTTACCATTACTTCAAACCCTTCTAATTGTGCCCCCACCATGTAATCGTTTTCAATCTTATGAAAATTCAATACATGAAGAATCATGGAAGTAATAGTGGTTTTTCCGTGACTCCCACCAATCACAACTCTTATTTTGTCTTTGGTCGCTTCATAAATATATTCTGGGTAGGAGAATATAGGCAACCCTAATTCTTGTGCTTTTATAAGTTCAGGATTGTTTTCACGAGCGTGCATTCCCAAGATTACAAGATCAATGTCTGAATTAATTCTAGATTCATCCCAGCCCATTTGAGTTGGCATTAATCCATATTTTTCTAACCTTCCTTTGGATGGGTCAAATATCTCATCATCAGAACCAGAAACTTTGTTTCCAGATAAGTGAAGCGCAATTGCTAAGTTGTGCATTGCACTTCCTCCAATGGCTATAAAATAGATGTTTTTATTTGTGTTCATCAAGTGGTATAAAAGGCGTTTCGGAAAATATAAAAGATAAACAAACAGAATACTACGTTCACCAAAATATTGAGTGTGGCCAATATAAAATTACCATTTCTCATGAATTCAAATGTCTCGAAACTAAAAGTGGAAAACGTACTAAACCCACCACAGAAACCAATTACAATTAAGTATTTGAGAAAAGAAGAAGCTTCTATTTTCGAAGAAAACACGTACAATGCTATACTCATAACGACACAACTAAGCACATTGGCAACCAAAGTTCCATAAGGAAATCCAGACGGAGTAACCTGCGAAACTCCAAACCGAGCCAGACTTCCGACTCCCCCACCAATAAAAATTGCTATAAGAATATTCATTTTTCGTTTTATTTATCTTGTAAATTTAACGAAAAGGGATTAAGATATTAGGTGTTGAGCTAATTAGGTATTAATATAGGTTTGTGTATAAAGTAAATTGTTTACTTCAACAGTCCGGCAAACTTTTTCAATTGCAACTCCGCTATTTTAGCATTGTATTTTGCGTTAAGTAAATTGAGCTTTGTATTAACTAAGTTCAATTGCGCTTGTCTAAAATCAAGAGAAGTGGCTCTTCCCAAATTGAATAATTCTTTTGACTTCAAGAAGTTTTGATTGCTAATTTCTATATTGATTTTTTCATTTTCAATGATCGCTTTTTGGGTATTGTATTCTGCCCAAAATTTTGCCAATTGGTTTTCTAGATTCAATTGTAGTTTTTGCTTATTTAGCTCTTGCGTCTTTAGATTTATCTTCGCATTTTGCACCCTTACTTTGGTAGATCCGCCATCAAAAACAGTCCAGCTTAAATTCAACCCTGAATTTAAACCTGTAGTTTGTTGCACTGCTAAAAACCCAGCTGGGCCATTGTCACTGTAATTTAATCCATAAGAAATAGAAGTAGAAACACTTGGCAACCAACCTGCTTGATTGATGCTTAAGTCTTGTTGCGATATCGTTTTGTTTATTTCAATTTGTTTTAAGCTATTGTTATTAGATTTTAATTGACCTAACAAAACGGTGTAGGACAAGTTTTCTTCTAATACAACCTCTTTACTCGTTTCAAAAGAGGTGTTTATTTCTCTTCCCAGTAAAAAATTAAGGTTTCTCCTGTTATTTTCTAGGGCAACACCAGCATTCAATAAATTGATACTGTCTCTGTTTGCATCTACTTTTGCGTTCAAGATATCCAATTGAGTTTTTTTACCATATTGTTGTTGTACGGTAACTCTTTCCAGCCTCTCTTTGGAGATACCAAAAGCTTCTATCAAAGTAGCTTTTTGTTCTTGACCTCTTGCTACATTATAAAAATTCGTATACACATCAATCAAAGTGTTTTCAATTTGTATTTGCTTTTGTGCATCTGATAAATCATACATAATTTTTAATTTATCGTATTGAAATTTTCTAGAACCTCCATTGTATAAAATGTAATTTAACCCCACAGAACCTCCGTAACCTTTTGTTTCAATACCATTTATAGTGTTTTCTTGCCCAGTTTGTGTGGTAATAACAGCATCTGAATTGGAGTATTTTCCATTGGCACTAGCAGTTACAGTGGGTAAAAAACCAGTGTTGTAAATGCTTTTGTTGTTCTCCGCTTGTAGCAAAGAATTATCTGCCAATTTTATGTCGTAATTATGCTTCATTGCAATTGCAATTGCATCTTCTACGGACATGGTTTCTTGTGAAATCCCCACAAAAGGAATCCATACAGAAAGGGTAAGAATAGTTAGTAATTGTTTCATTTTCTATGTTTTTTATTCTAGTTCTAAATGATTTTGGGCTGAAGTGATTTCTTCTGTTTCTTCCTCTTCTCCGAGCTCTGCACTTAATTCTTTCACTGCTCTTTCTACTGATTCTCGGGTTGGTTTTTCTGTGTTCCAAAACGCCCATTCCTCTGACCTCCAAAACCAGAGTAAAGTTACTTTTATTCCATTTACAGTTGCTAAAAAGATAGGGAGTAAGAGTAGAGTTAAGACAGTAGCAATGATAATTCCATACACAATAGAAATTGCCATTGGAATCAGAAATTGTGCTTGTAAACTGGGTTCAAAAATAAGTGGAGTAAGACCTGCAACAGTAGTAATTGTCGTCAAGAATATGGCACGGAATCTTGATTTACAAGCTTCTGCCAAAGCATCATCAAATTTCATCCCAAGCTTCAGGTTAATGTTAAACTTACTGATTAAGACCAATCCGTCATTGACCATAATACCAATGAGGGCTATGATTCCTAATCCCGAAAGAATATTGATAGAAAAATCATGAATCCAGTGTCCCCATCCAATTCCAATTAAACTAAAAGGGACGAGTAATATTAAAACGATTGGCTGACTATAACTTCGGAAGGTAAAAGCAATAACGATATAAATAAGGACAAGAATAATAGGGCCAGTTGGCCATAACGATTTTTGAGTTTTCACAGCTTCTCTATTTTGTCCTTCATACAGAGGAGTAACTGAAATATATTTTGCCAAGATCCCAGGCATAATAGAATCTTTAACAGTAGCCATATAATCTGTAGCACTTGCTTTTGGATCTACTAAATCTGCTTTTACTTGAATCTCTCTTTGTCCTTCCAGGTGATTGATAGATATTTCTCCACGGGCAATGTTATAACTCGCAATTTCTGCAAAAGGAACTCTTGCTCCAGAGGGTGCAATCAATTGCATGTTGTTCAAATTATTGATGGATTTTCTTTCTTTTTCATCATACCTCACCCACACTTTTATTTCGTCCACACCTCTTTGGAATCTTTGTGCTTGTGTTCCAAAAAAGGCACTTCTCACTTGTCCCATCACATCATTAAGCGTGAACCCTAGTAAATAGGCACTTGGTTTTAAGTTTACAGTTATTTCTTTAATTCCTTGAGGATCATTGTCTGTGATGTCTTTAATTCCGCTTATTTCCGAAAGGGCTTCTTTCAGTTCTTTTTTTGCAGACTTTAATTCATCAATTTTATTTCCCAACAAAGAAACCGCAATGGGCGAGCCACCAAATACTGCTCCCGAACCAAAAACTAAACTTTCTGCCCCAATAATTTCATCTGCAGTATCTTGAATTGCATTGGTTATCTCAGGAGAAGAAACAGTTCTAAATTCCCCCTGTAGTAAGTTAACTGTTAGTGATGCTTTGGAAGAACCCGGGCCTATTGTTTTTACAATATTTAAAACAACAGAATCTCCTCCTTCTTGTATCTCCATGAACTTTTCATTCACTTTCCACACGCTATTCTCTAGGTTTGTAATCAATGAATCAGTTAAGTTTTCATTGGTTCCTTGTGGCATGTTCAATGTAATTTGAACCCTGTCACTTGCAATTTGTGGAAAGAAAGTCATTCTAATTATCCCTCCTTTCATTCCTCCAAGAGTAATTAAAAGTAAACCTACCATAATGGCAAATCCTATAAATTTAAACTTCAAGAAGAAATTAAGAACTGGCTGGTACAGGTTATCTCTTAAATAATTCATGAACTGCTCTGCCTTTAAGTTGAATTTAAAAGGTTTTGTTCCTTTTTGTAACGTTTTGGAATGAGCAATGTGAGAAGGTAAAATAATAAGTGCCTCTATCATAGAAACCGAGAGTGTAATTAAAACAATTACAGATACTTCTCCAAAAAACTCACCTATTCTTCCATCTAAAAACAAGAAGGTAGAAAAGGCTAACATAGTAGTTAAAATAGCTGAAATTATAGGAGGAATTACTTCTAACGTTCCATCAATTGCAGCACGAACAGGAGACTTCCCTCTTTCGTGATGAGAAAAGATATTCTCGGCAATTACAATTCCATCATCTACCAATATTCCTATTACAATAATCATTGCGAATAGAGAAAGTACGTTTATTGTAACATCAAATTGACCCGCAATAGCAAACATTCCTAAGAAAGAAATGGGCAAGCCAAACGCCACCCACATCGCAATTCTTGGTTTCAAAAAGATAGATAAAATGATTAAAACAAGTAACATTCCTACCAAAGCATTATTTAGCAACAAGTCTGTTCTTTGAGTCAAAGTAATAGAAGAATCTGAAGTAACATCTAATTGCACATTGTTGGAGGTCAAATTATATTTGACAATGTATTCTTTAACAAACTCAGCAGTAGAAATTAAATCTTCGCTATTTGTATTTTGAACAGTTATGTTTACTGCCTTGTTTCCATTAAAAAATATTCCGTTAGGGTTTTCATTGAATTTATCTCTCAGTGTTGCCACTTCTTTTAGTAAAACTACATTTCCGTTTGGAGATGATTTCACTACAATGTTTTCTAATTCACTAGCGTAATAAGCTCTGCTACTTGCTCTTATCAAATATTCTTCAGCATCTGTTTTTATAGAACCCCCTGTGGTAATCAAGCTGTTTTTTGCAACCGCATTGGCCACTTGCTGGAAACTTAAATTATAAGCTCTAAGCCCCGCTTCTGTAACAGCTATTTCTATTTCTTCGTCAGGAAAACCAGTGATAGAAACTTGCGAAATCCCATCTTTTCGCAACAGTTCTTTTTCTATTAATTGTGCTTTTTGTTTTAAGATTTTTAAAGGAATATCTTTTCCACTTACAGCAAATGAAATCGTTTGTCTAGTCGCTTCTCTCTTAGAAATTACCGGAGGCTCCATCCCAGAGGGGAAACCAGGGACTTTATCTACTGCATTCTTTACATCTGCTAAAATTACATCTGTATCAAACCCTTTGAAAGTCTCGATAGTAATTGCAGCCGAATTTTCATAGGACTTTGAAGTAACTCGGTCAACTCCTACAATTCCTTTCAGGTTATCTTCTATTTTGAGGACTACTCCTTCTTCCATTTCTTGAGGAGAGGCTCCGGGATAAGCTAAATTAACAGTAATAGTTCTTGATTCCGACAAAGGAAAAAAGGAAGAGGTAAGTGTAGAAAATCCAAAATAACCAAACAAGATAAAGCCTAAGACGATTATCCACCCAGCAATTGGATATTTAATAAAGTATGCTAATATATTTTTCATTCTTTGTGTGGATTAAATATTAGTTTTTTACTGCAACTTTCATTCCTTCATACCCCCCAGGAACGGGAAGCGAAATCAATTCAGAAGAATCTTTTAATCCTTTTATAATTAATGTATTTTCATTAGAATGGATGATTAAAATTTGTTGTCTTACCAGCATGCTATCTTTCACTAAAAACACAGAGTTCTTACCTACAATTAGACTTCTATTTAATTCGAAGACATTCGTTACGTTTTGTGCATTAATGTCTGCTTCCAAATATTCTCCTTCGCTCAAATCATTGGAACGGACCTCCACAAAGAGCTGCACAGTTTGAGACGCCCTATCAATTTGTGAATTTACTCGAGATACAGTTCCTTGATAGGTGTTGGAGTGATCCGTATTGAAAAGAGCTACTTTTTTGCCCACTTTCAGGAAGTCTGTCATGCTTGCATTTACGTTTAGCTCCAACTCGTAAACACCTGTTTTAATAAATTCTCCCAATTTTTGACCAGGAGAAACTAGAGTACCTGGAGTAATATTAGCACTAACTAAGACGCCAGAAAAAGGAGCTGTAATAGTATATTTTGCCAACCTTGTTTCTAGGTTCTTTATCGAATAATAAGTGGTAAGAATAGATTTGCCAGAAATGTAGTTAGAGAAATTTTCATTGTCTGATTTTGGTAAGGTAGGAAGAGAATTATCTGGAGAAATTGAGTTGGCATAATTTTCCCAAACAGTTAATTTATTCGGGTAATCGAACTGAATATCAGCCAATGTTCCTATGATTAAACTTTTAAAATTGATTCTTTGTGATTTTACCGAAGCTGAAAACTCGGCATTGTTAATATGAATTAACGCTTGTCCACTGCCGTACCTTACTCCTGGTTTAAATGGTTTTGAAGTCTGTTGAAATACCCCTTGAACCTCTGAATATAAAACAGCTCTTTCCTTTGCTAAAATAGATCCGGTACTTTGTATTTGTATAGGAAGTGTAGAGTTAATTACTTTAATAGTGGTAACCGATTTAATGGTTTTTTCTGTTTTCTTTTCTGGAGTTTTTTTACTGTTTTCCATCAATTTTTTTACACCTAAAGCGAACAGTATAATTGCTATTCCTATTGGAATTTGAAGTATTTTTTTCATAATAGTTTAAGTTATATCATTGGTCCGGATACGGAACCATTTATGTTTATTTGAATCTTTTTCATAATGTTTTTTGCAAATTCAATCTCTTCTTGAGTTAAGTTTTTCTCTATAGCCATTGCCATGTTGTGAAAATGCGGAGTCGCTTTTTTTAGTATATCTTTCCCTTTTTTAGTAAGGTGAATGTTGTTTTTTCTTTTATCTTCTTTGGACGAACACTTTGTAATATATTCTTTGTTGATTAACGTATTAATCATTCTAGTAAGAGAGGATTTGTCTCTTTTAGAAAAAAGGGCCAGTTCGTTTTGAGAAATTCCTTCGCGTTCTTCAATGTTTTTCAAAATAATGAATTGCATTTTACTTAGGTCGATATCATTTTCGGAAAGAACTTCTTCAATTTTACAATCGATAAGCTTCATGGTCCTACCAACCCATGGTCCGAGGGAGTTTTTAAATTCTACAGGTGTTTTTTCTATCACGAAACAAAGCTAAAACTAATTTAGTTGTATATGCAACTATAAAGTAAATTTTTTTTCAGTTTTGATCAAAAAAAATCCCTTTTGAAATCATGATTTCAAAAGGGATTTAAATAATTTAGAGAGTTTTATTGCTTAATAAATCGTTTCACTTCTGTTCCTTTTTCAGAAACTACATTCAGTAAATAAATTCCAGAAGGTAGTTTAGATACATTAAGGTTTACAATCCTATTATTGGGAGAGCTAGAGCTAATTACTTTTCCGCTTGCATCCATAATTGTTAAAGTTATAATTTGAATATAATCCGTTTCAACAGTTAAAATAGAGTTGGCAGGAGAAGGGTAAACTTTAAGAGAAGTAATTTTATTCTCATTTATTTCTGCATAAGATTTTATCAAACTGTAACAATTAGAAGTATCGCTACATCCATTTTGAGTAACGGCAACTTTGAAGCTTCCACTTGCTGGAGCTATAAGAGTTTGAGAAGTTTCGCCTGCAATTGCCATTTCAGTTCCGCAATCTATCCATTGGAAAGTTGCTCCTGTTGCACTTGCCATTGCTGTAGAATCATCTGTTTTACTTGCAGTCGCATTTACTGCAACTACATTTATGGTACTTGTATTAGAAAACACAGCACACGCATTGTGCATTCCTTCTACAGTAATGCTAGCTGTAGCTGATAGGCTTGACATATAAGCTGTTGCAGCTGTATTTTGCAAACTTGTGGCTCCATTTTTGAACTCATAAGAAGGATAACTAGTTCCCGAAACAGTAAAAGTTACAGTTTCTCCTATACAAATAGAGTCATTAGCATCAGAATTTGTAAGAGTTAATCTTTCAACTTCTAATAACGCACCAATCCCAAGATTTCCTAATGTTGTATAATTTCCAGATTGGTTTGCACCACTCATATTAAAAGAATAATACCTATCAGCAGGAGCTGATGACGGGCTGTGGGATGATAATGGGAAATACCCAGTTACAGTATCAGCATATTGTCTAATTCCAATAAAATAATCTGGATTAGCAGGCAAGATTAAATTATCTCCTGTTAATGGAAACAAAACTCTACTACCCAATTGAGCAGCTGTAATCGTTATAATTGCAGAAGAATCTATTATTGTTCCCCCAGTATCAATTAACACGGCTTGTATCTGGTTTCCCGTAATATCTGGATTTAAATCAATATTTGCATAAATAGCAGTGATAGTAGTATTCATTGTAGATGTTGAAGTGTGCTTAGCGGCTAAAATTCCTTCTCCCATATTAAATCCGATGGCTGTGTATGGAGCAGAGTTATTTGTGTAACTTAACGTGTCACAAGAAACAGACTGGTTTACCTCTATAGAATCGTTAGTTGTAAATTGATCGGCAGGAACAGATAGTTTTACCAATTGCATTCCACTTGTTGCAGTAGATATTGAAGAGAAAGTTATTGTATCTAATGCTCCAGCGGCTATAGTTGCGATTGTTTGAGTAGTAACAGAAGGATTTGCTCCTGTAATTGTAAGTTTAACCAGAACAGAAGTTAATACTCCTGCTGAGTTGTTTTTCAAAACACCTCTAATTGTTTGAGTTGTGTCATTAATATTATTGTGATGACCTTCTTCAAGAGCAACAAACTGGACAGCCATATCATTTGTAAGAGGATTAACATAGCTAATATATAATCCAGGCCTCCAGCTAGAAGTAGCATTAAGTGTTGCCAATGGAGTTGTAGTAGTAGTTTGAGCCATTTTCAAATCACCGGCTACAGTATTGTTACAGTCATAAGTTGCTGCTGTTGTAGCAAAAGTAGAACCTAAATAATCATATGCAACTTGAATTCCATTTCCAGAATAGGTAAAAGTATCACTTAAAACAAATGAACTTGTGGTTGGTGTTGTAGAAACGGGAATCGCATATGCCCCATCATAAAGAGTATCCATTCCAGTGATCGCAGTTGACCATGTTAAAGATTTAGTATTACTTGTGGCAGTAGAGTTTTCTAGATAGAATTTTAAATTTCCAGTTACTGCTATATTAACTCCATTATTGTAGACAAAACCTATTGATGTTATTTTAGAACCATTTGGCAAAGCTACAAGATCAGCGGGATATATCATATAGTGTGCTCGAATAGTGGTATGAGCAGAAGTTCCATTTGGAGCTCTGAACGTAGAAGGTGCGCCAAGTGTTGCAGGTATGTTTTGGCTCACAATTTGTCCAAAACAAAAAGATGTTAATATTGTGGTAAGGATGAGTAATATTGTTTTCATAATAATATAGGGATATTAATTCAGTTAAATTTAAACAAAATCTATAAAATATGTTAAAAAAACGCGTTTATTTTTTACAAAATAGAGAAAGTGGTTTGAGTTAGTTTTAAAATATTCAAGTTGAAATCGTAAGTTTTATGACGTAACTTCGTTAATGAATTATTAAAATTTATCTACATGAAAACCTTATTTAGCTCAATAATTTTATCTCTTTTGTTTATTAATTGTAACTCGAGTAAAGTACAATCTGATTCGCAAGAAAAAAGTGAAAAAGAAACCTCTGTCGCGATTTTACAAGATGAATCTAAAGGCGATTTTTCTCAAAAAAAAGAAGAAGTTATTGATGAAACAAAATTAGTAAGCGCCTATTTTTCAAGTGGATGTTTTTGGTGTGTAGAAGCAATTTATGAACACACAAAAGGAGTGAAGGAGGTAGTTTCTGGATATGCTGGAGGGCATACAAAAAACCCAACTTACGAATCTTCTAATACTGGAAAAACGGGACATGCCGAAGCTGTAGAGGTTATTTATGATTCGTCAATCGTTAGTTTTAAGGAATTGGTAGATATCTATTATGGAACTCAAAACATAGAACAAGTAAACGGACAAGGAAATGACATAGGAAGCCAATATCGCAGTATTATTTTTTATTCGGATGCAGAGGAATATGCAGTCATTAATGCAAAAATCACAGAACTAAAAGCTATTGGATTAAACCCCGCAGCAGAGATTAAAGAGCACGATACATTTTGGATAGCCGAAGACTACCATCAAGATTACGAAAAGCTTCATCCCAATCAACCTTACATTAGATCGGTTTCAGTTCCAAGATTGAATCGATTTAAAACTGATTTTCCTGAGTTGGTGAAGTAGGTTTATTTCTTTTCGTTTAAACATTCAAATTGATTTTCAAGATATACGGCTATTTTTTCATCATGCTTTAATCTTTTATCAAAACTTAAAATAATAGAGTTATCTTTTGAATATATTGAAATATGTTCTCCGTCTGTAATAAAGCCTTTTACATTAGAATCTAGGATTTCCTTCTTCCCAAAAACGCCATGATAAATAATTCCATTATGAGAAATTATTATTTTTTCCATCCAGACGTCCAAAAGAATATAGAATATAAGAATAGATAAAAACACAAACATTATTGTAAGTATAACACCCAAAGCAAGACTAGTTTTGTCAAATAATGAGTCAAAAAACAGAAATTTTAAAAGTGCACACAAAGCAATTCCAAATACAAGTGTTTTAGATATCTTAGAAAAGGTAGTATGTTGATATACTTTAAGCATAAGTTACAAAAACCCCTTCAATAATTTCTTCCACACATTCTGGATTCAATAAAGTTGAGATATCTCCTAACTTATCGGATTCATTACAAGCAATTTTTCTTAGTATTCGTCTCATAATTTTACCCGAACGAGTTTTTGGTAATCCGTTAGTGAATTGAATTTTATTCAGTTTTGCTATCGGTCCAATTCTCTCGGTAATCATTTGGTTTATTTCTTTTCTCAAGTTGTCGTAATCAATTTCTTTACCCGAATCTTTAAGAGTAACATAACCATAAAGGGCATTTCCTTTTACATCATGTGGAAAACCAACAATTGCAGATTCGGCTACAGCAGGATGTTCGTTTATTGCATCTTCAATTGGAGCAGTTCCTAAGTTGTGACCAGAAACAATAATTACATCATCTACTCTTCCTGTGATTCTGTAATTTCCATTTCCATCTCTAAAAGCTCCATCTCCAGTGAAGTATTTATTAGCATAAGCAGAGAAATAAGTTTCTTTATACCTTTCGTGATTACCCCAAATTGTTCTTGCCATAGAAGGCCAAGGAAACTTTATGCAAAGCCTACCATTCGTATTATTTTGATTAATTTCTTCACCAATTTCATCCATCAATGCTGGTTGAATTCCGGGAAAAGGCAAAGTTGCAAAAGTAGGAAGGCAAGGAGTAATCCCTGGCAAAGCCGAGATTAAAATTCCTCCAGTTTCAGTTTGCCACCAAGTATCTACAATCGGACAATTCTCTTTTCCTATCTTCTCATTGTACCAATTCCAGGCTTCCTCATTTATTGGTTCACCTACCGAACCAAGGGTTTTTAAACTGGATAAATCATATTTGTTGACATAATCATCACTTTCTTTAGCTAAAGCTCTTATTGCTGTAGGAGCCGTATAAAACTGATTGACTTTATGTTTCTCAACAATTTCCCAAAAACGACCACAATCTGGATAACTAGGAACCCCTTCAAACATTATTGTAGTTGCACCATTTGCTAAAGGTCCGTATACAATGTAACTGTGGCCAGTAATCCAACCAATATCGGCTGTGCACCAGTACACATCGTTTTCCTCGTATTGGAATATGTTTTTGAAAGTATAAGCCGTATAAACCATATAACCAGCTGTAGTATGAACCATTCCTTTTGGCATTCCTGTAGAGCCCGAAGTATACAATATAAATAATGGATCTTCGGCATCCATTATTTCTGGTTCACATTCCACAGAAGCTTCATCCAACAAAGGCTGTAACCACTTGTCTCGCCCTTCTTTCATGTTTATATTCGTATTAATTCTTTTTGCAACCAATACAGTTTCTACACAATCACAAGATTCTAACCCTTCGTCTACAATTCCTTTTAAATCTATTGTTTTTTCACCTCTGTAAGAACCATCAGAAGTAATTACCATTTTACAATCGCTATCGTTTATCCTAGTAGATAATGCAGTAGCAGAAAACCCCGCAAAAACTACAGAATGAATTGCTCCTATCCTCGCACAAGCCAATAATGAAACTGCTAACTCAGGAATCATGGGTAAATATATACAAACTCTATCCCCTTTTTTTATTCCTTGAGACTTAAGCACATTGGAAAATTGGTTTACTCGCTTTGCTAATTCGTTATAAGTAATATGTTGTGCGGGTTCATCAGGATTGTTGGGTTCAAAAAGGATAGCAGTTTTTTCACCTCTTGTTTCCAAATGCCTGTCTATACAGTTTTCTGTGATATTGAGTTTGGCTCCCTCAAACCATTTAATTTCGGGTATAGAGAAATCCCAGTCCACTAAATTCTCCCATTTTTTTTGCCACACAAAATTTTCTTCAGCTATTTCTTCCCAAAATTTTTCGGGATGCTCCATAGAATCTTGGTAGGCATTTTGATATTTTTCTTTGGAAGTTAAATTATAGTTACTCATTTTGGTGTTTTTACTTTTCTAAATTTACTAAAAAATACAACCAAAAAAAACCCGAATCTCATTTCTGAAATTCGGGTTTTGAAATTATATATTAATTGATTACATCATTCCTGGCATTCCTCCCATTGGTGGAGCTGGGTGATGGTGGTCGTCTTCTTTTGATGGTAAATCTGTGATTACACATTCAGTAGTCAATAACATAGAAGCGATTGAAGCAGCATTTTCAAGAGCAATTCGACTTACTTTTGCTGGATCAATTACTCCACTTTTCATTAAGTTTTCGTATTGATTTGTTCTAGCATTGTAACCAAAATCTTTCGTCCCTTCTTTTACTTTTTGAACCACTACAGAACCTTCTCCGCCAGCATTGGCAACAATTTGTCTCAATGGTTCCTCTATAGCTCTTCTGATGATTGCAATCCCTGTAGCTTCGTCCTCATTTTCTGGAACAACAGTATCCAATGCGATACTTGCTCTGATGTATGCAACTCCTCCTCCAGGAACAATACCTTCTTCAACTGCAGCTCTAGTTGCGTGAAGTGCATCATCTACTCTGTCCTTCTTTTCCTTCATTTCTATTTCGGTAGTTGCACCTACGTAAAGTACAGCAACTCCACCAGCTAATTTAGCTAGTCTTTCTTGTAGTTTTTCTTTGTCGTAATCAGAAGTTGTACTTTCGATTTGAGCTTTTATTTGACCTACTCTTGCAGAAATATCATCTTTGTTTCCACCTCCATTAATGATAGTCGTATTGTCTTTGTCTATTTCAATTTTATCAGAAGAACCTAACATTTCTAATGTTGTGTTAGCTAACGTTAATCCTGTTTCTTCAGAAATAACTGTACCTCCAGTTAATATTGCAATGTCTTCTAACATAGCTTTTCTTCTGTCTCCAAATCCTGGAGCTTTTACTGCAGCTACTTTCATTTGACCTCTCAATCTGTTTACAACTAATAGTCCTAAAGCTTGAGATTCGATATCTTCAGAGATAATGATAAACGGTCTTCCTGTTTTTACAACTTCCTCCAATAAAGGAACAATGTCTTGAATGTTAGAAATCTTTTTATCATAAATAAGAATCAAAGGATTGTCATATTCAGTAATCATTTTCTCTGCATCAGTAACAAAATACGGAGATAAATAACCTCTATCAAATTGCATACCTTCTACTACATCTACGTAAGTTTCAGTCCCTTTTGCTTCTTCTACTGTGATAACCCCTTCTTTACTCACTTTTTTCATTGCATCAGCAATCAAAGCTCCAATCTCTTTGTCGTTATTGGCAGATACTGTGGCAACTTGCTCAATTTTCTTGTTGTCAGAACCTACAGCTTGAGAAAAGCTAGCCATTTCAGCAATAATTGCTCTTACACCTTTGTCTATTCCTCTTTTCAAATCCATTGGATTTGCACCTGAAACTACACTTTTAAGCCCAGTATTGATGATAGATTGCGCCAAGATTGTAGCAGTTGTTGTTCCATCTCCTGCTTGATCCGCAGTTTTAGAAGCTACTTCTTTTACCATTTGTGCACCCATATTTTCTACTGCATCAGATAATTCAATTTCTTTTGCAACAGTTACTCCATCTTTCGTGATGTGTGGAGCTCCAAATTTTTTGTCTATGACAACATTTCTTCCTTTTGGTCCTAATGTTACTTTTACTGCATTGGCTAGTTTATCAATTCCCTTTTTTAATCGGTCTCTAGCGTCAATGTCAAATGTTATTTCTTTAGCCATTTTATAATTTTTTTAAATGATTTGTTTTAACTTAAAATTCCAAAAACGTCAGCTTCCCTCATAATAAGGTAGTTTGTTCCGTCTAGTTTTACTTCTGTACCAGAGTACTGTCCGTAAAGTACGGTGTCGCCAGACTTTACAGTCATTGGTTCGTCTACTTTTCCTGGTCCTACTGCTACAACTGTTCCTTTAAGTGGTTTTTCTTTAGATGCATCTGGAATAATAATTCCCGAAGCAGTTTTTTCCTCAACTGCAATTGGCTCTATAACAACTCTATCTGCTAGAGGTTTAATGTTTATTGACATAATTTTTTATTTTTTAATGAAAAATACTGATAATACTTAAGCACTTTTTGTGCCAACCAAGGTTATGGCAAAAATCAACAAATTAAGACTGAATTTATTTCCTAATGCGTGTCATTCTGTCACAGAAATGGTTTGTAAATGTAAGAATATTTGTACAGAACGGGAATCAACTTTTATTTTTTATCCAAATAAAAATCCTTAGTTAATTCGTGGTGCCTTTGAGAATAAACTTGATGTGATTGGTACACACAAAAAGTCTCTTTTTCCAGCTCTTTTTTTGTTTTAGAAAAAGTCATCATTACTCTATTTACGCTTTTCTTTTCATTCGGTTTTACGAATGCAATTCTTATTAAATTAAGAGAAGTTTGTTTGGCTATTTCCCTAAAAATTTCACTTTCATTTAAAGGAAGAATCAAATTAAAGTTTCCTTTTTGAGAAAGATTATTTTCTATAAAATTGACTAAGTTTTGAAAAGAAAGCGAATCGGTATGACGAGCAGTTGCTTTGTTTTTATCCTCGTTTTTTAAATCATTTTCAAAGTAGGGAGGGTTAGTAATGATGAAATCGAAAGGGGAGTTATATTCATACTTTTGAATAGGTAAATTTACGGCTGTAAGCCTTTTATTCCAGGGAGAAATATTAAAATTAAATTTTGACTCCTCAAAGGATTTTGGTTCAATTTCTACTCCAATTATTTCAAGGGTTGGGTTTCTTTGAGCTAACATCAAAGCTAAAATCCCTGTGCCAGATCCAATGTCTAAACCTATTTTAGCATCCTCAGAATTTTGTGCCCATGCTCCCAACAATACCGAGTCGGTATTTACTTTCATAGCACTTTTTTCATTCTGCACAGAGAATTGTTTGAATTGGAATGTTGACATTGGTTTACTTTTTTCAGAGTCATCCTGAATTTATTTCAGCATCTCACATAGAATACTTCAAGACTAACTTCTGTGTGAGATATCAAGGAATAAAGATGCTGAAATAAATTCAGCATGACAAATAAATAGGAGTTGTGTTACTAAGTTGGGCTTCGAGACATTCCGAACAAGTTCGTAATCCTCAGCCCGCAGATCTGCGTTTCGTTATAAATCTACCAATCCATCAGGGATTTCAATGTGTAGTTTTTTATTCTTTTTATCTAGCTCAATCATTAAGTTAAGTGGAACAAGAACTTCTTTTCCTTCAATCAGAATTTCTGCAACAGGATTATTAGGTAAATCATAGATTTCAACCACTTCTCCAACTTCTTTTCCTTCTTCATCAAAAGCTGTATATCCTACAATTTCATGGAAGTAAAATTCGTCTTCTTTTAGTTTAGGCAATAAATTGTCGGGCAAGTATAAATCACATTTCAGTAATTTTTTAGCTTGTTCTTGGGTATCGATTCCTCGGAATTTAATACGGGCAAACCCGTTTATTTGAGGATCTATTTTCTCTACGAAGTAAGGAACAAGACTTCCTTTTTCTTCGATAAAAATTGCATTTAAATTGTCAAAAAGATTGGGTACTTCTACATCAAACCGAGCTACAATTTCTCCCTTAAATGAAAAAACCTTGGAGATCGCTCCAAGGTTAAAGTATTCATCAAATTTCATTATTGAAATGTTTTAGTCTTATTCAGCAGTTGGCGCTTCTTCAGCAGGCGCTTCAGCTACTGGCGCTTCTTCAGCAACAACTTCTTCAGCCACTGGCTCAGGAGTGTTAGCAGCAGCAATTGCAGCAGCTTGCGCATTGTTTGCAGCAACCTCAGCTTTCATTCTTTCAGCAGCTATTTTATCAGCTTTTGCAGTAATTGTGTCAGATTCTTTAGTATTCTTAGCATTTTTTTCTTCTAACCAAGCTGTAAATTTCTCTTCAACTTGCTCTTCAGTTAATGCTCCTTTTTTCAAACCTCTTAATAAATGCTTTTTGTACATTACTCCTGAATCAGAAAGTAAGTTTCTTGCAGTGTCAGTTGGTTGTGCTCCATTTGCTAACCAAGACAAAGCTAAATCTACATCTAGGTCTACTGTTGCTGGGTTAGTAATAGGGTTATAAGTACCGATTTTTTCTAGAAATTTCCCATCTCTTGGTGCTCTACTATCAGCAGCAACAATGTGGTAAAAAGGTCTTCCTTTTCTTCCTAATCTTCTTAGTCTAATTTTTACAGGCATATTGGTTAAATTTTAGAGGGTCGAAACCCCTGATTATTAAATTGTCTGCAAATATCGTGTTTTTTTCTTAATTGCAAAGATTTTGGGAGGAATTTTTATTGAAAATCTAATTTAATACCTAAACCAACATACAGAAATACTTGTTCGTGCCCAAAATTCATATTTAAAACTGTGTTAGTTTGTCCTGAAACATCAGTAACATCAATTTTTTGATAATATAAAGCATAGGGGTCTAGCGGAGGAAATTTTAGCCCATATTTAAGATAGAAAC
>CAJJDF010000064.1 GCA_905182785.1 uncultured Flavobacteriales bacterium | reverse complement strand
CTGTATTAGAAACTCCAACAGGTAATGTCAAAATTAAATTGAACCAAGTTGCCTTAATTAATGAATTGGAATTTGATATGGAATATGCTTCTAACCAAATAGTGTGGAATTTTGGTGATGGAACAACAAGTGCAAAAAGTAACTCGACTCATACTTACAAAAAAGCAGGGAAATACACTTGTGAATACACAATTACTGCAATAAATGGCTGTTCTGCTTCGTTCGAAAGAAACATAAACATAAAAGGATATTACAACCTAAGAACGGATTATGGTTTCTCTCCAGGAAAAAGAGACAATCTAAATGATGTCTTTATTCCTTTAGAACTAAAAGAACTTAATGTTCCATTTGAAATGTCAATCTATGCTAGAAATGGACAATTGTTATACACATCAACGTCTATAGACAAACCTTGGGACGGAAGAATGAAAGACGGCTCCACTTGTACGTTTGGTTCTTATGTTTGGGTTGTTTCGCTAACAAATAACTTAAACGAAAAAGAAGTTTATAAAGGAACAATAACAAACGTTAGTAACTAATTTGTTTTTTTCTTATCATTTTACCTTAATTTAGTTAAAAATTAACAACCTTTATTCCATGAATAAATTATTTATTGCATTCCTTTTTATTATTTCTAGTACAATTGGAATTTCTCAAAATCATCTAGAAAACAAACTATTAGAAGTTTTCTCTTTAGAACAAACGAAATTAATTCTTGAAGACAAGCAACAAGAAAAGTATTACAATAACATGGTTTTTAATTCCTATTCAATAGAAGAAATAAACCCTAGTAAAATTAAACTTCAAGATTTTGATGTTCTTAGCTCACTAGAACTAAAAAACATTGACGGAACAATTACAATTGTAACGCCAAATGAATTGATTGAATCTGTTAATAATGGCACTTTTAATATTCTGAAATTAATAATAGAAAGAGACTACCATGAATCTAAAATTTATTTACTAGGCAATACCAATCATTTATTGAAAATAAAATCATTTACTACACTTTCAAAATTACAAAAAAAATGATGAAGTTAATTACACTAACGTTAGCTTTCTCATTAATACTTGTAAGCAATTTATTCTCTCAAACTTATAACATGACTAGTGGGAATGACACGACTTGTTCTGGAACATTCTATGACAATGGAGGACTTGGATTGTATGGGAATAACCAAAATCTTACCCAAACTTTTTACCCTGGATTACCAGGAAGCGTAATTAAAGTAACTTTTACAACCTTCCAAACTGAAGTGAATACTGACAGGTTATTAATTTATGATGGGCCAACAACTGCAAGTCCATTACTTGGAGTTTACAGTGGAAATGGAACATTAAATGGCGTTTCTTTTAAGTCCACTTCTGGTTGCCTTACATTTAATTTCATTTCGGATGGGAGTATTAACCTCAATGGATGGGCAGCAACAGTATCATGCACTTATGCTTGTCAAAATTACACAGTCCTTACAGATAGTACTTTCCCAATAGCTGACACCAATAATGAAATAAAAATTTGCGTAGGAACTCCTGTCAATATGGTAGGAAATGCTAATTACCCTAACAGTGGAAGTTATTACAATCAATCTAATTCTACCTCAACATTTGTATGGAAAACAGGAGATGGATTTACCCTTCCTGGGCAAAATGCAACCCATACTTTTAACATGCCAGGAGTTTTTGACATTAGTTTAGTCGTAACTGATACGATAGGATGTACTTCTTTCAAAAAAGGGGCTAGAGTAATTGTATCTAACACTCCTAATTTTAAAAATGTATCCTATTTTCCAAATGACACAATTTGTTTTGGAGACACAGCCATTATTTCATTATCGGATAGTGGATTATTTACACCTTTTGTGCCTCCGGTTTTAAACGCAGCAGGAGTAACTTTTCTTCCTGACGGAAGTGGTGTTTCATACAGAGATACAATTCCAGTTTCGATATTTAGCCCTCTAGCAACCTTTGGAACAGGTTACTTGGAAAGTGTTTACGTAAACATGGAACACTCCTATTTAGGAGATTTAGAAATAAGACTTACTTGTCCCAATGGTAGTTCTGCAGTATTAAAACAAGCAGCAGGAGGAACCAACACACATTTAGGTGAACCGGTAGATCCTCCAATAACTCCTGTCCCATTAAATCCTGGTATTGGATATACTTATGAGTTTACCAACAGAAGTCCAACCTATGGAACCATGGTAAATGAAGCGGGTGTTTATCAGCATACATACAATGATGTTTTAGGAAACCTATACACTGCTCAAGATTATCTGCCTGCAGGAACTTATGCTCCATTTCAAAATTTAAGTACACAATTAAACGGTTGCCCACTTAATGGAAACTGGATTATTACCGTTACCGATAACCTTGCTATTGATAATGGATACATTTTCTTTTGGGGATTAAAATTTGATTCTTTAATCAGGCCTCCAAATACAACTTCATCCATAACTGGAGTAAGAGATTCAAGTGTTTGGACTAGTGTGTCTTCAATAATTACAACTCTAGGGGATACGAGTGTTGTAACAAGTCCTCTTACAAGTGGAATACATTCATACAATTATAAAATATTTGACAACTTTGGTTGTGAACACGATACAACTGTAGATCTATTTGTAAAACCAAAACTAAAATCTAATGCAGGAATTGATTTTGTAACATGCAGGTTAGATTATCAATTAGCACCAATTCCAACTATTAATAATGACTCATCTCATTGGAGCTTTTATAGTAATTCACCTTCAGGAAATTCTTTAATTACAACTGACACATCTTATAATGCGAATACTGTCGTAAACGAATTCTCTGTATTTAATTACATATTAAACGAGACTGTAGAGGGTTGCTCAACTTATTCAGATACTGTTATCGTTACCCATATTGAAGCTATAAACACCATAGACATTGGAATAAACAAGGATACAATTTGCATTCCTGAGTTGGTTACGTTTACCAACAACTCTAACATGACTTATTACGATAGTATCTATTGGGAATTTGGAGATGGAAACACTTCAAATACACAAGGAACTACAACACATACTTACAATACAGTAAATTGTTTTGATTTAAAAGTTACTCTAGTAAATTCATTGGGTTGCAAAGTAGATTCCGTTCTTACAAATGTTATTTGTGCCTATCCAACACCTATTGCCAATTTCACTTACACACCTTTTGAAGCAATTGTACCAGAAACCACAATATACTTTTCAAATACCTCTTCTGGAGCTACAATTTATGTGTGGGATTTTGCTGGATTAGGCTCTTCAATTTTAAGAGATGACAGTTATGAATTTCCTAAAACAGAAGGAGGTGCATATCCTGTAACACTTACTGTTTCT
>CAJJDF010000063.1 GCA_905182785.1 uncultured Flavobacteriales bacterium | reverse complement strand
ATAATGAACGGAAGCAGTCATGAATTATCTTACTCTGTTTTGTTTATGTCAGTAATTGGAATCTTAATGATAGTTGTTCCATTTTTCCTTAATAAGGCATTAAAGAATGATAAATCATTAGCTATTTCCGCAACAGTCATTGCGCTTTTTGCTCCTATTCTCATGGGGGTCCAGAATTGGGATGACCACGATAGAAGTGATAGATATTTTGCTAGGGAAATAGCCAAAAACTACTTAAATACTTGTGATAAAGATGCTATTCTATTCTGTTTTGGGGATAACGATACCTTCCCATTATGGTATGCTCAGGAGGTAGAAGGAATAAGAACCGACATGAAAGTGATGAACTATAGTTTATTGAGTTCCGATTGGCATTATAACCAACTGAAAAAACAAACTTACGAAGCAGCACCAATCAATACCATATTAGACGAGCCTGACTTTAGAGCTGGGACAAGGGATATAATTATTTTCTCTGCTAATAATCAAGCTATATCTGCAAGAGCATTTATGGATTACATGAAAAAAGGGAGAGATCAATCACCTCAAGATGCTAAGTTTGGATACGGAAGAGTTCCTTACAATAAAATCTATGTGAATGTAGACAAAGATGCTTGTGTAAGAAATGGATTAGTAAGAGAAGACCAAAGAAATCTATTGGTAGATAAAATTGAATGGACGCTAGGTGGAAGATTCTTAACTAAAGCTGATTTAGCAATTATAGATATTTTGGCCGGTTACGAATGGAAAAGACCTTTGTGTTTTACTTCAACTGCAATTCAAGGAGCAAACAGAGGCTTAAGTAAATACCTTCAAAGAGAAGGAATGACTGCTAAGTTTGTACCAATCATTAAGCCTGCTATCAACAGAGAAAAAATGTACTCTTTATTGATGGGAGAACAGAAGGATTTGAATGGAGATGGAATCATTGATGGATACAACTGGGGGAACATTGAGAAAGAAGAAGTGTTTGCAGATTATTATACCTTGAGAATGATAAGATCAGCAAGAATGCATTACATGCAACTGGCAGAATCTTACGTAAATGCAGCTTTATCTCTAGAAAGAAATGCTGGCTTAGATTCTACTTCTACAAATGGTACCTTGGCTAAAGAATACAGAGAAAAAGCGATTAATGTATTGGATAAACAGTACGAAGTATTTCCAATAAAATCATGTAAGATAGATGAGTTGGTGAACTACATTGCAATGATGTATTACAGAGCAGGAGATACAACTAAAGGAGACCTTAGATGTAGCGAGGTTGCTAATTATTACAGTGAGAATATCACTTATTTTGCTAATCAAAACAAGGATTACATAACGGTTCAGTACCAAGAAATTGGCGATTTTGTTAATTATTTTGAAGCATTGAAGCAAGGAAGTAGTGATGAGAAATTTGATCTTAAAAACTTCAATCCAGAAGGGTATAGTAAATTGGCATTAAAAATACAAGAAGCTGCCTTGGATAATGTAAATCCAAAGTTTGGTCAAATTTTGAGAAATGATATTGCAAACATGGGAAGAACAAGAAGATCAGGGATTTTCTCTCCAGCTTTTTATTCGGATGCTGTGCCAATGTTTATGCCAGATTATGACAAAGACGGTGTAAGTGATTATGTCGACAAATGTCCGCAACAAGCTGGATCTCCAGAAAAAGCAGGTTGTCCTTAATTGACAAATTAAATGATAAAGGTGTTCGCAAAGCGGACGCCTTTTTTTATGACTAATATATTTTTAAAAAACTAAAAATCACCAAATATGAGTTTTAAAGATTACAATTTTGCAGGAAAGAAAGTACTAGTGAGAGTAGATTTTAATGTTCCTCTTGATAAAGAGACGTTAGAAATAACAGATGATACTAGAATAAAAGCAGCTTTACCAACCCTAAACAAGATAATAGCAGATGGAGGAAGTGTAATCGTTATGTCTCACCTTGGTCGTCCAAAGTTGGGGTTTGAAGATAAATTTTCTCTCAAACACATTGTTTCGCACCTTAGTGATTTGTTAGGAAAAGAAGTGAAATTCTGTAAAGATAGCATTGGCGAAGAAGCACAAAAAATGTCTAATGATTTGAAAAAAGGAGAAGTAATGTTACTAGAAAATCTCAGGTTTTACAAACACGAAACTGCTGGGGACTTATACTTTGCGGAAGAATTATCTAAACTGGCAGATTTTTATGTAAATGATGCATTTGGAACAGCTCACAGAGCTCACGCTTCAACCACAATGGTTGCTAATTTTTTTAGTGGAAATAAATCTTTTGGGATGCTGTTAGAAAATGAAATCAACAGCTTAGAGAAGGTTTTGAAAAACCCTAAAGAACCGTTTACAGCAATTATTGGAGGAGCTAAAGTATCTGGAAAAATAAATGTGATAGAAAATTTGATGGATAAAGTAACTGATATCATCATTGGAGGTGGTATGAGTTATACCTTTATTAAAGCACAAGGAGGAAATGTAGGAAGCTCTTTGGTAGAAGACAATCAAATGGCAACAGCTCTTAAGATTATAGAAAAAGCTAAAGCTAAAGGAGTAAATTTACATATTCCTACCGATACTGTAATTGCTAATAAGTTTAGCAATGATGCAGAGATTGACGAATGTGATATTTTTGAAGTCCCTGAGGGATGGATGGGACTTGACATTGGAAGAAATTCAATAGAACAGTTTAAGGAAGTGGTAATGAACTCGTCTACTATTTTGTGGAACGGACCCATGGGAGTTTTTGAAATGGAAAACTTTGAGAAAGGGACTAAATCAATAGCCTACAGTGTAGTGGAAGCAACAAAAAATGGATGTTATTCATTAATTGGTGGAGGAGATTCTGTAGCGGCAATTAATAAATATGGTTTAGGAAAAGAAGTGAGTTATGTATCTACAGGAGGAGGAGCCATGTTAGAATACTTGGAAGGAAAGCAATTACCAGGAGTAATTGCAATGAATAATCCAACAGGATTTGAATTAAGAGAAGATTAAATTTTAGTTATGAAAAAAATAATAGCCTTAGGAGGAAGTAATAGCAAAGAGTCTATTAATAAAGAATTGGCACATTATACAGCCAGAAATACGGTAGATGCAGATGTGATTTATTTAGACATGAATGATTTCCCTATGCCAATGTTTGGAGTAGATAGGGAGAAAGAAGACGGAATGCCTGAGGAAGCGAAAAAGCTAACAAAGCTAATTCGTATTGCAGATGGAATAATATTATCACTAGCTGAGCACAATGGTTCTTATTCGGCAGTTTTCAAAAATGCATTTGATTGGATATCTAGAATAGATGCCAAAGTTTTTGAAACAACCCCTATGTTATTATTGTCTACTTCGCCTGGAGCTAGAGCAGGAAAATCGGTTATGGATACAGCATTAGATAGATTTCCTAGGCATGGAGCGACTGTAGTTGAAAATTTCAGTCTCCCTTCTTTTTACGATAATTTCAAGAATAACGAATTGGTGAACGAGGAATTGAAAGCTGAATTGATGAAGAAAGTGAAGTTATTTGAAACGGCTATTTAAATCTTATCTCTAAACTTCGGAAAGGGTATTTTTAAAGTAAATTAATACTTTTTAGTTTCGGTCTGACTCTAAGTAGTGATTTTAAAGCTTTATTTTTTGTGAATGAAGGAGGAAGTTCCGGAGTTTACGGAGGAAATCACTGACTGAATCGAAAAATACAAGTTAAAATTGCGGATTAGAATTAAGCCTAGCCTTTTTTTGGTTCGTTTTTTTTGGCAATGAAAAAAAATGAACAATGACTTTTGGTTAAGATGCAGTATATTATTTTAATTTCAACCCAGCTAATATTGAAATTCCATAAACTAATGAACCAATAGAAATCCCCAATAAAGCACCACAAGTAATATCAAGAGGGTAGTGCACACCCAAATATATCCTACTGTAACTAACCAAGCCTGCCCAAAAGAAAATTAAGACTGAAAAGTATTTAATTTTTTTGGAAAGAAAAAAGGAGGTGATTGTTGCCAACCCAAATACATTGGTTGCGTGAGAAGAAACAAATCCCCATTGTCCGCCACAGTGATCATTTACCAAATGAACCAGTCCCGAGATTTCTTCGTTATGGCAAGGTCTTAATCTATGAAATACATTTTTGAAAGCTTCTACAGAAAGCGTATTACAAAGTGCAAATGTTACTAAGATTAGTAAAGTGAGAACAATTGCTTTTTGTAATCCATATTTTTTGTAAAGTAAAAAAACAAGAAAACCATAAAAAGGAATCCAGAAGAATTTGTGACTTATCCAATACATGATTGCATCCCAAAAAGGACTATTTATTTCATTTAGAAATAAAAATAAATCAGTATCAAATTGTAGTATGGATTCAAGCATAATATCAACTATTTTCTCATAAACCTTTGTTCACATTCACTTTTTTTATTAAAAGTATAAGTGAAAGTTAGTCCAGAAAAGAAATACCAATCTTTTAGTTCGGAATTCCCTCTTTCGTGTCCCACATTTCTATCGCCTACTTGGTTGTTGGATTTATCGGCAAGAATAGGAGATAGAATACCTGCTTCTTCTGCAAGGACTCCTGGGTCTACATATTTTTTGCTTACATCATCTAAGTAATCTGTAAATAGTAGTCTTGCACCTGCTTCAAATGCAAAAGATAAATTTTTAGAAACGTTCACTTTGTATCCAATTCCAATAGGAATGGCAAGCTGGTTTAATTTGTATTTTTTAGTGGTATTTAAGCTTGTTTCTTGCCCTTCTGTAGATAATGCTTGCAAATCATACCAACTGTCGTTATAAAGCCCTTTTGGTTTGAAATTATAACCCGCTAATCCAAAGAATAAAAAAGGTGTTTGATTCAATTTATTCATTTCTCCGACTTTGTATTTTACGAAGTTTACTTCTATTATTGCACCCAACTCAAGGATTGTAGTTTGGAAATTAAGGCTTCTATTTTGTTGCCAAGGATCTTCACTTTGAAAATCATAAGCTTCTACTTTTCCATACATGAAATGCAGCCTGTAAGAATACCTTAAGTTTCTGTGGTTTCTTTTGTAAATAATTCCCAAAGCTGGGTTTATGTTTTTATGAAAATTTTTGTTGGGAGAAGGATTCAAATCACCCAAGTAGAAAGAAGTACCTAACCAAAGCCCAAATTCTTCGCTTTGCGAAAAATTGGAATGGCAAAATAACATAATTAAACAAACGGTCAGTATATTTTTCATTGTATCGTAATACGTTACTTTTTTAGTAAATATTGCATGGTTTACTGCTAATAAAGGACAAATATAGAATTATATATGCTAATAAAGAGCAAAAAAAAGCCACTAATTAGAAAGGTTAGTGGCTTCGATACATTCTAGATTAGAATAATTACTGTTAAAGGCAACATCCTTTGTTCTTTCAAATAACCTTAAAAAAGGTTTTCTAATTCTATTTTTTAGCTCTTAATAATTGCACAAAAACATTAAAAGAGATTAGTGATTAAATTACAATGTTCACAATCTTCTTAGGTACAATAATTACCTTTTTAGGTGCTTTTCCGTCCAAATAACCAGCTGTTTTTTCATGTGCCATTACTGCTTTTTCTATGTCATCTTTTTGCATGGTAGAAGGTAATTCTAACATAAATCTCATTTTCCCGTTAAATGAAACAGGATAATTGTGATTTGCTTCTACCAAAAACTCAGGGTTAAATAGGGGCCAAGCAGCAAAAGAAATACTCTCGCTATTTCCTAACTTATTCCATAACTCTTCGCAAATGTGCGGAGCATAAGGAGAGGCAAGAACCAATAACTCACTCAACACTTCTTTGTTGTTGCATTTTTGAGCTTGCAATTCATTCACACAAATCATTAAGTTACTTACAATCGTATTGAAAGAATATCTTTCTAAATCTTCCGTAATTTTTTTGATTGCAGTGTGCAATGTTTTCAAAGATTTTTTATCTGCTTCCCCTTCTGTTACCGTAAATGTTTCTCCTTGGTGAAATAATCGCCATAATTTTTTCAAGAATCCATTTACTCCACTAATTCCATTGGTATCCCAAGGTTTTGCTTGCTCCAAAGGTCCCAAGAACATTTCGTAACACCTTAATGTATCAGCACCAAATTTCTCGACCAACTCATCTGGAGTTTGTACGTTATATTTAGATTTACTCATTTTTTCTACTTCGCTTCCGCAAATATATTCTCCGTTTTCATTAGTGATGAATTCTGCATCTTTGTATTCTTCTCTCCAATTTTTGAAGGCTTCTAAATCTAATTTGTCATTGTTTACAAAAGAGATGTCTGCATGATTACTATATACCAAAGCTTCGTTTGGATCAGTATCTAAACCAATTATTCTACTACTAAAAATTGTTTTTAGATTTTTATTTCTTTCTGAAATAATCGTTTTTAGTTTGTCTTGGGCAAATTCATTAAGCGAGTTCAATCCTCTTTCATCTGTATTTATCAGGTCATTTGAAACATATACAGATGCAGTTATCTCTTTTGGTATAGAATCAATTTCTTCATCTGTAATTTCATCTGATCCAAAAGTACTATTCATATGAACTAAATTAACAAAACTACTTCTCCCCAAAATCATTCCTTGGTTTATTAACTTCTTGAAAGGCTCTTCAAAAGAAATATAATTCCTATCATACAAGAACTTAGTCCAAAAACGGGAGTACAATAAATGTCCTGTTGCGTGTTCGGCTCCTCCAATGTATAAATCAACTTGTCCCCAGTAATCTGCTTTTTCTTTAGAAACAAATTCATTAGGATTATTAGCATCCATATACCTCAAGAAATACCAAGAACTTCCTGCCCAACCTGGCATGGTGTTCAATTCCATTGGCCAAGTGCACGAACCGTTTTGTTTGTCGTTCGTTTTTAAAATCTTTTTGTTTCTACACCAGCTCCAAGTGTTTGCATTCCCCAAAG
>CAJJDF010000062.1 GCA_905182785.1 uncultured Flavobacteriales bacterium | reverse complement strand
GATAATCTTCTGTAATAGAAATACTATCTTGGTTGATGAATGAAAAAGAAGATACGGTATGTTTTATTTCTTTATTGGAGTCTAAGTCAATTTCTGTTATGCCCAAATAGGGAAGAGATTCGGAATTGCAGGATGCAATAATAAATATTGAAATCAGATAATAAAAAATTTTATTCATTTATGATTTGGGTTTAATCTCCAAATTTAACTCAAAAAAATAGAATTTGCTTACTAAATATTAAGCTTTAGGTTCGCTAGCCTTTTTCGTTTTATCGATTGTTTTGTATTCGATAAATAATTTACGAAGGTCTTTTCTTAAGCTTTCAATCTGTAGAGTTTGGTCTCCTTGATATAGGCCACGGACTTTTTTGTTTCTATCAACCAAAATAATCATGCTGTAATAGGTTTTGCCACCAACAGTATTGGTCATTTTAAAATCAGATTTTTTCAGATTTCCATTGGGTAAATCAAGATCATAAATTGTATTATCTTCTCCTGTTACCATTGTCCATCTTGATAGATCGTAGTCCATTTGTTGGTCTACAAAATACTTTAAATCTGGAGTTCCTCCATTTGTATCTACTAAATGTGATAAAAACATAAGACCTTCAAAATCTGGTACGTCAAACAGCTTGTCGTAAACGAGAAACTTAAGTTGTTTTTGAATGATAGGACATTTTTCTGGACAGGAAGGAATTAAAGTGGAAACAATTAAGGTTTGTCCTTTTGTTGTTTCTTTATTTATGACATTGCTATCAATGTCATAAAAAGTAAAGTCTTTAATTTCTGTTTGCTTGCCTAATTCTTCTGTTTTTCCAAAATAGGGTAAGTCTTGAGAATTATTTTTTCCTCTTGCAAGGGTGTATAAAAATATTAATGGGACTCCAAAAAGGATGGCAAACAATCCTATTCTTTTGGTTAGTTTCATAGGTTATTAGTTAGTTGTATCCAGCACCTACTTTAAAACCTTCCATAATGATAAGGAAAATCATGTAAATTATAAAGAATACATAAGGGATGATAATTAGTCTTCTAAGCGTTTTGTTTTCATGACCTAAATGCATGAATTCCATTACAATATAAAATGCTTTTACTACTGTCAAAATAATAAAAGACCATTTAACAAAATCCCAATAACTGGCGTCCTTATTTGATAAAATAATACCCATTGCAACTTCTACTGTTGTTATAACAGAAAGTAGAATGGTTACAAACCATACTTTTTTCCTGATGGCTTTTCCTTCTTCTTCAGAATGGTTAACCATTGATGCATAACTATCATTTACTATAAGGTCGTCTCTATTTTCCATAATAATATTGTCGTAAACTGTTAACTAATTAAACTAAGTAGAAGAATGTAAATACAAATACCCAAACTAAATCTACAAAGTGCCAATACAATCCTACTTTTTCTACCATTTCGTAGTGTCCTCTTGCTTGATATACTCCTTTTCTTACTTGTAGGAATACTAGTAAGTTAATTACTACCCCAGTGAAAACGTGAAATCCGTGAAACCCTGTTACAAAGAAAAAGAAATTAGTATACCTTAAATCATCAGGGTTAGCAATGTTATATGGATTATTTGTAAGTGTTGCATTATCTGCCCAAGTAGAAAGTATCCCGTCAGGTCCTGCTATAAAAGTACCCCATTCCCAAGCTTGAGAAAGAAGGAATATTGCTCCTCCAACTACTGTCCATCCTAACCATTTTTGAACACCTTTTTGATCCATTCTATGACCAGCTTCCACAGCTAATACCATGGTTACTGAACTCACAATTAAGATAAACGTCATTAATGCCACATAAATTAGTGGCAGGTTTGCATGGGTCATTGGGAAGTGAAAAAACACTTCTTCAGCAACTGGCCAAGAATCAGCAGAAGCTTTTGCAAACCCAAGTGCCACTAGAAATCCTCCAAATGTCAATGCATCTGAAACCAAAAAGAACCACATCATCATTTTACCGTAAGTAACTCTGAAGGGTGATACACCACCGCCCCAGGCTGTTGCGGTATCAACATTTCCTACATGCTCTGCCATAACTTTCTAATAATTTTTTACAAGTTTAATGAATTAAAAACAAAAATAACAATAAATAGACCCACAATCCTGCAAAAAAGTGCCAAAAATAACCTCCTAGTTTTATTTTTAATTGGTTGTCTTCGTTCAATTCTCTTTTCGAAGTTAGTAATACCATTCTGAAAAGATAAATAAGAGCGATTAATATATGAGCTAAATGTAGTATTGTGAGTACGTAAAAATAAGAGCTACTCACGTTTCCTACCGTTTTTAATTTTTCAACATAAGTAGGAGGTAACGGCATTTTTGAAATTACAACTGCCTCAAAAATTGTTTTGTCCTTATTCTTTTTGTTTTCTTGAACTCTTACAAATTCTTTTCCAAAAGCCATTTTCGGATTGTCTGATTTGAATTCATTGTATTCTTCTTGGTCTATTTTTATGGCTTGTTGCCCCATAAAATAAAAGCCATCTTTTTCCTGAATTAGTTTTTTTCCTTGAAATTCTATGATGTAATCCTTACCATACTCTCCATCTAGTATAATTTCTCCAGTGTCTTTGCTGTAAATTTTTTCTGATAAAACATATCCTTTATCTTTTAATTGGCTCCAGGCAAAAAATTGAGAGATTCCAAATGCAATTCCTAAAATCAAAGTTACTGATAAAAAAAGAGTTGTTTTTTTACTGTTTTGTCGTCTGGAGCTTCTTACAGCTAATATCATTGTAATACTACTTAATAATATGATTGCTGTGCTTATCCATAATAAATTTGGTAAAGCAAATCTAACCCAAAAGTTATCTCCTTTGGAAACAATATACCCACTGGTTAATCCTGCAAATACCATGATGATTGAAAATATTGCAAACCAAACAATGTTTGTTTTGGCTTTTCTGCGGGCATTTTCATAATACTTTTCAATGTTTTGTTGTTCTTCCATTGTGTTGTTTTTAATTGATAAAATAGACTTGTATCATCAGGTCTAAGTAATAGAATAAAAAGACTAAAGGAAGGTATGAAAAAGAGGCAAACATTAGTTTCAATGCATCTTTATCTTCCAATGATTTATATAATTTTATTGCTGGAATGATGAAGTAGATTCCCAATATGATACTCAGTATCATTGAGGTTATTCCTGAAACATTAAATACCCACGGTAACATACCTGCCGGGATAACAAAAAAAGAGTAGAACAGAATAATAAAAGCTGTTCTTCTGTCTTTGTGATCACCAAAGGGTAACATTTTGTATCCTCCTTTTGCGTAATCTTCACTTCCTTTCCAAGCAATTGCCCAAAAGTGAGGAAATTGCCAAACAAACTGTACCAAAAATATCATTCCCGGTTCAAACCCAAATTCACCAGATGCGGCAATGTATCCAATCATAGGAGGAATACTTCCTGGGAAAGCACCTACAAAAACTGAGATTGGCGTTACTTTTTTTAGTGGGGTGTAAACAGCAACATAGGAAACCAAGGCAATAATTCCAAGGGCAAATGAGATAGTATTTATTTTATACAAAAGAAAAAGCCCTATAATTCCGAGGATTGAGGAAACAAGAAGTCCTTCGGTTACGCTCATTCTTCCTGCTGGGATTGGACGATTTTCTGTGCGCTTCATTTTTCCATCCGATTTTCTTTCAATTACTTGATTGAATCCATTGGATGAACCAGTTACTAAAAACCCTCCGAGAATAAGGAATAAAAAAGTTTGCCAAGAAAAATCATAATCCATTTTATGGGATAGCGGATAAACTTCTGCTGTTAATAGAGCGATTCCATAACCTAACCCTGCAGAATAGACAACCAAACTCGCAAGACGTAGCTTTGTAAGTGAGGCGTAATCAGCTAATTTCAATTTTAAACTAAATTTAGCTATTTGTTTTGTTGTGTTTTCTGATTCCATTTAAGTTACAAAATTAATTATAATTCAATCAAAAGGCTACTTATTTGAGTTAAATGTTGACACAAAAAAAAGGAATTGATTTTAATCAATTCCTTTTTTAATAATTTAAATAAAAAGTTTCTTATCTATTAACGATTTAAGGACTCTTTCTGAGTAGAATAATTAATTCTTAATGCATCTACATTTCTCAATTCATTTTCAATTTTATCGATAATGTCCATGTCCACATCATCTTTATCAGCAATGATTGCAACAGTTGCTTTGTCACTTTTTAATTGAGACCTTTCCTCTCTTTTTATTTTGATAAAAGTTCTGATTTCAACAAAATTAGGAACAATTTGGTCGTCCAATTGAAGTCTTGCAGTAGTACCAAAAGCTTTGTTTTTTGGAATACCAACATTAATATAATCAATGGCTTCGTTTTTATCCAATTGGATAATTTCTTTTCCTGTTGGTTTAGTAACTTCCACTTTTAAGTCACTTTGCTTCATAGATGAAACCGTAACAAAGAAAGCCAATACAATAAATACAATATCTGGTAAAGATGCTGTAGATACTTCAGGTACTTCTTTCGATTTATTTTGTCTAAATTTTGACATAATTTTAAATATTAATTTTTAAACTTCTTTTGGTGGAAGTTTGATAATTTTTTGAGGATAAACCTGACGAATAGCATTAATCTTTGCTTTGTCTTCTTCAGTTTTTACTTCTGCTCTAATGCTTTCTAGAGAACTGTAAGTAACACCAAAGGCATCCATGGCTTTTTGATCTCTTAATTGGTTAAGCCCCGTCATTATTTTATCTCTTACTCCAATATATTTCCCGTAAGTAGTTGCTTTATCGTATTGTATTGCAATAGTTGCGGCTTTATTTACAGTACGGTAAGTTCCTACCAGTTTTACAGCCTCAAGTTTTGTTTCCCATTGTTTTAGTTGGTCATTTACAATTCCTAATGCAGCACCTTTTGCTGTTTCTTTGTTGGCTTTAAGTATAGCAATGTTTTTAATGCATTCGTCTAATGTTACAACATCCATTCTTGGTAAGAAATCAGCATCAGTTGGGTTTGTCATAAATTCTTTTACAACATCCACAATGTCTTCTAATTCTTTATCCCATTCCCCTTCAATTAGTAATTGATCGTCTTTATTAATCAATATTTCAAGAATATTTTTCTCGTTAATTTCTGGTGGTTTTTCAGTAGGATTATCTCTTTTTTGAGGTAATACAGCAGGCAATCCAGATTCTTTTTCAAGGGTAGTGGCTATGATAATAAAGGCAAGTAAGATAAATGCAATATCTGCAATAGAACTGGCATCTACTCCTTGTTGTTTACGTCTTGACATAATCTAAGTTTTTAATTTATTACTTTGAATAACCTTTTACAAGGCCCCAAACAAGGTCTACTAATAAAATAAGAGCTCCTGGAATAAGAACAAACAATAATCCATTTACCCAAAAGTTACTTTTAGATACAGCATCTGCTGCACCCTCTTCTCCTATTGATCTTACTAGTTTATCAAATCCTTCGGTATCAGAACCAGAATTAAGTGATGCCCATATCAAAGCGAGAATTACGATCCCGACAAATATTAAGGAAGGAATTCCTTTTTTGAAGTCTGTCCTTAACGTTTTTATTAATCCCCATAACAAGAAGACAACCATAAGTCCTCCAGCAAGAAAAAGAATAAGCGTCATGTAGTTTACTCCAGCTAGTATATTTCCTTCTATTTGGCTTATTTTATTTTCATAAGCTTTTTTTCCTTCTTCAGCATAATTTGCATTAGTAGCTAATCCTTGGTCAATTAATTCAACACCCATTTGATCAGGGTCGTAAGAATCTGGTGCTCCATTACTCATCATTCCCCAGACAAAATAGGCAGTGATGATAAATAATAATACTGACACAAAGAAAAGTGCTCTTGAAAGTGTTTTATTTTCCATGTTTTTTATTTTTGTTATTTAACAAAGACTAAGTTTAAACTTAATCGTTTTGTTACAATTATTTATTGTTCTTGATAACCATATCCACTAATGAGATAGAAGCATCTTCCATGTCATTAACTATTCCATCAATTTTAGAAATGATGTAGTTGTAAAATACTTGAAGAACGATTGCTGCAACAAGTCCAGCCAAAGTTGTATTTAAGGCTACTTTCATTGCTCCTGCAATTTGTACCGGCTCAGTTTGTCCAGTTATTTCAATAATATCAAATACTTCAATAATACCGATAATTGTTCCTAAGAACCCAAGCATTGGTGCAGTTGCGATAAATAAAGAAATCCAAGAAAGATTTTTCTCTAACAATCCAGCTTGTACACTTCCGTAGTTTACAACAGATTTTTCTACTGCTTCCACTCCTTCGTCTGCTCTATCAAGTCCTTGGTAAAAAATACTTGCTACTGGTCCTCTTGTGTTTCTACACACATCTTTAGCAGCTTCAATTCCTCCGCTTTGCATAGCTTCTTCTACTTCAGAAAGTAATTTTTGGTTGTCAGTTGTACTCATGTTTAAGTAAATGATTCTTTCGATACTCAATGCAAGTCCTAATAAGAATACTAAGAATACAAGTGCCATAAATTCTGGTCCACCATCAATAAAGTATTGTTTTACTTTTTGTACGATTCCTACTTTTACTTTATTTACTGCCTTTGGAGCAATTTCTTTTTCTGCTTTTAGTTTGTCTGCTGAATCAGATTTTGCCTTTGCTGCAATTTCTGCTTCAACTTTAGCTATAGAATCAGAAGTTGTGTCTGCAAAACTTGCCGTGTTCATTCCGAATGTAAAAAGAATGATTAGTGTGAATAGTGATATTACTTTTTTCATGGTTATTTTTTTTGTCTTGTTGTTATTTTATTGTTTGTTATTGTATTTTCTATTTTTTTAAATGCAGAGAGGAAGGGATTCGAACCCTCGATATAGTCACCCATATACACGCTTTCCAAGCGTGCGCCTTAAGCCACTCGGCCACCTCTCTAATTTCCCATCTGCTTAATGCGGAAGATTTTTATCTCAAATATCGCATCTACTTTCGTAAATACACGGCAAAATACGAAAAATATTTTAGTACCAAAAGAAAATTGAATAAACGGTTAATAATTTAATATTAACGGTACCTATTAGTTTTTGAAAGAGATGGACTATCTGTATAAAAAAATGTATAAATAATATCTTTACTGCAAAGAATGAGTTAAGTTTTGTATTTTTGTGGAAAGTAAAATTTAGCTGAATGAAGGACAACTATTGTATATTGATGGCAGGGGGAATTGGGAGCAGGTTTTGGCCTATGAGTACAGAGGAGTTTCCGAAACAATTTCATGATGTATTGGGGATGGGAAAGACTTTGTTGCAAATGTCATTCGACAGAATGTTGTTGGTTTGTCCTAAAGAAAATATATACATTGTTACCAATTTGGATTACAAAGAATTAGTTCAGGAACAATTACCAGGAATAGATGAAAATCAAATTTTACTAGAGCCTAGTCGAAAAAACACAGCTCCTTGTGTTGCTTACGCCAGTTATAAGATAAAAAAATCTAATCCAAACGCTACTTTGGTAGTTGCTCCTTCTGATCACATTGTGATGAATGAAGTGGCTTTTAAAGAAACGTTAGAAATAGCTTTAGACAAAGCAAATTCTGAAGATTGCTTAGTTACTTTGGGAATAAAACCAAGCAGGCCTGATACCGGTTATGGGTATATTCAGTTTTTAGATAATATAAAAGGGACTCCAGATGTGGTGAGGGATGTAAAAATGTTTACAGAGAAACCAAATTTAGAATTGGCTGCAGAGTTTATTGATAGTGGAGATTTTTACTGGAATGCAGGAATTTTCATTTGGACAGTAGATTCTATTATAGAGTCTTTTGAAAAGCATTTGCCTGAGATACACGATTTGTTTATTGAAGGAATGAACGTTTACAATACCGACATGGAATCTGAATTTATTGAACATACTTATGCCGAATGTAAAAATATTTCTATTGATTACGGAATCATGGAGAAAGCACAAAATGTGTATGTCGTTCTTTCAGATTTTGGTTGGAGTGATTTGGGTACTTGGGGAGCACTTTATGGACATATTGATAAAGACGAAAACAACAATGCTATAATTGGAAATAAAGCCAATTTATACGATTCTAAAGATTGCATTGTTCGTTTGCCAAAAGATAAGTTAGCAGTAATTCAAGGGTTAGAGGATTACATTGTAGTGGAGGAAAAAGGAGTGTTGCTTATTTGTAAAAAAGCAGAGGAACAAAGAATTAAGGAATTTGTAACTGACTTGAAGCAGAAGAAGAGATAGGGGAGGAGGAAAGAGGAACTCTTTTCGGTAAAAATTAAAATTAAATATTCAAAAATTAAATAGTGTAACCTTAGAGTTGTGCACCAAGAAAAATATGATAACAAAATTATTTCATAAAGGTATAGCGAAAAAAGTATTAACTAATCTAGCAAATTCTAAGACGGATGTAAAAATTGCGGTAGAGTGGTTTACCAATCCAGTTTTTTATAAAACATTAATAAAACTGAATGAGAATGGTGTAAAAATAGAATTGATTGTTAGTGATGATAACATGAATTTTACCAATCCTAAAATTAATTTTCAAAAACTGATAGACCTAGGTATTAAGATCAGAGTATCTCAATCTCCAAACTTAATGCACAATAATTTTTGTGTGATAGATGAAAGATTAGTTGTGACGGGAACTTACAGCTGGACTCTAAGAGCTGAACTTTATAATTTTGAAAATATCATTGTGAGTAATGATAAGGAATTGATAAATGATTATTTGGATTGTTTTGCCAATATAACAGAGAACACAACCGAAATTACTGAAGTAGATAAATTCAGCTTTTCTACCGTTACTTCTCAAGCAGAAATTGATTTTGAATTTGGATTGGAAAGTACTCCGCAAAGAATTGAAATTATTGCAGATGCTCAACCTAAAGTAAAAGCTAAAAAACACTCAAAAGAAATTTTGGAGCAGATAAAGAAAGCGGAATTACTTTATATTAGCGGAAAGCACCAGGATTGTATTGAGTTTTGTGGAATTATGTTGATAGAAAATGACCAAGTTGAAGAGGTTTATATTCTTTTGGCAAAAGCTTACTGGCGAGCAGGTAATATTAAAAGCCTTATAAGTACAGCCAAAAAAGCACAAGAACTAAACAGTGAATTGTACCAAGCATATAATTTGTTAGGGATAGGGTATTCTAAAGATGGGAAAGAGCAATTATCGAGTAAGAATTTTAATATTTGTATAAAGAAATTCCCTAAAGATCATGTTTTTGTAAGAAACAGAGCTATTGCATCTATAGATTTAGAATCGGATCCGGATATTCCTGTGAAATTTAGAAACAAGTATAAGATAAAAGCGGATGCTGATTTGGAAAGAATAATCGAAATCATAAACGAGTTAAAAGAGGAGGATTTGGATTGTTACCAAAAGTATTCTCGTGCTTTTGCTTATTCACAACTAGGTAAACTTAGCCTTGCAAGAAAAGACATAAAAGAAGCAATTGAAATGTATGGAGAACTTACTGATAAATTAGAAAAAGACAAGAATCAATTTACAGAAATGAAGAAATTACTTTCTCAGCTGAAGAAGGCGAAGGAGTAAGGTTTATTTATTTAATTAGAAAGGGCTCATTGAAATTTTTCAATGAGCCCTTTTTTTAGTCTATCGCCTAAAAGCGAAGTGGTCTAACATCTAGTTAAACCGTAGCAATACATTTCAATTCAATTCCAATAGGAGTAGGAAGGCAATTAATTTCACAAGTTGTTCTACAAGGTAAGTTGTCTTTAAAGTACTCAGCATAAATTTTATTGTAAGTTTTAAAATCGTCTTTCATATTAGTCAAGAAAACAGTTACATCTACCAATTTATCCCAAGAAGAACCACTTGCTTCTAAGATTAATTTCACGTTTTTAAATACCGAATGACACTGAATTGCAATGTCGTAGGATTTAATTGTTCCATCTTCATTTAGCTCTACTCCAGGAATTACTTTGGTTCCTTTTTCTCTTGGTCCCACACCCGATAAAAATAATAAATCGCCCACTTTTCTTGCATGAGGGTACATTCCTACTGGTTCTGGTGCTTGATCTGAATTAATTTTTTCCATCTTTTATAAACTTATAATTTTTATTTCTATTCTTCTATTTTTATCTCTTCCCCATTTTTGGTGGTTAGGAGAAATAGGCCTTTTTTCTCCGTATCCCACATGCGTCAATCTTTCTTCTGCGATTTCGTTATTCAGTAAATAATTATAAACCGATTGAGCTCGTAATTGTGAAATGGTATCGTTATTTTCTTTTATCCCTGAGTTATCTGTATATCCTCCAATCTCTATGTAGATCTTTGGATTGTTATTCATAAAGCCAACCAAAGCAATTAAATCTATGTTGTTTGAGTCTGCAATGTTCGATTTTCCAGATGCGAAACTAAAATTATCTAAAATGTATGAATTTCCAATAGTTATTGACGAAGAGTTTATCGATTTCAAGTATAATAACTCTTCTTCGTAAGCCGATTCGTCTACCAAACTATTATTTCCAAAATCTCTTTTTTGCGTAATCCTCACTTCAATTCTACGGTTACTTTCTCTTCCAGATTTATATTTGTTACTAAATGCAGGATGAGAAGAACCAAAGCCCTTGTAAGTCATTTGACTCGCAGAAACACCTTTGCTTATCATGTGGTTGTATACAAATTTTGCTCTCTGCGTAGATAAGGTTTCGTTTTTGGTTTCATTTCCACTTCTGTCTGTATGGCCTCCAATCTCTACTTTTAAGTCAGGATATTTAGTTAATGCTTCGTACAAATAATTTAAATCTTGGTTAGAAGAAGGATTGGCAATAGAAGTTCTTCCTGGAGCAAAACTTACGTCATATAAAATCAATCGGTAGTTCACAGGAATTGCCTCAGGTACAATTACTAAATGTTCTATTTCTAGGTGAATTATAGAACTATCTAAGATTTTTGGCATGGGAGGACAAATGGAATTACCCATTTTGTCACTCAATTTGAATTCTTCTATCGGTACAAAATCATTTATTTGATCCCTTATCGTTCTGTACCTTGGACTTTGGTTTGCGCCATCTGTAGCAATGTCCCAATAGCTTGTCGCTTGTAAATTAGTGTAGCCACAAAATTGTTTCAACAGAATAGCGGAAATATAGCCTGAAGCGTGCCATCCGTTCCAACAATGAAGGTAAACGGGTCCAACAGATTCTTGTGTTGCACTTTCGTAGACCATTTTAACCATTTCGTAAACATGAGTATTGTCGAAATAATCGAGCTGAAGATACTCTACGTTATTTTTTTCTCCATCAATGCAATTACAATTCACGGCACTGTAAGCCGAATCAAAATTTCTTTGGTATAAATAAATAGATTTTGAAAACCCTTCTTTACATAAATTGATTAATCCATCATCTGGCAATGGATTTTGATTTTTCCTTTTGTCTGTTTTGTGGTAATAATTGTTTCCACCACCACGGTAAGCAATTCCATGAAGTATTGGACGCAAGTTCCTTGTTCCGTATAGTTTATCTTCATTATTTCCGTAATTGTCGGTAATTTTCTTTAATAAATCGGTTTCGTTATACCTGTTTTTGTAAAAATTAGGAGAAAGCGAATCATTTTCTTTTACTACAGAGTCATTACTAATCAAAGTGTTCCCTTGAGAAAAATTTGCCAAAGAAATTGAAATAAATAATAAGAAAAGAAAGTGCTTTTTTTGCATGAATGAAGTTTAGTTTAGATAACTTTTTAAAGTTAAATTATATTGTTTTAATTGTTGAATTTGGACCATTTTTTTTTTCCATATTTATAAATATCTCCAATAAACAGTCCAACTCCAATCGTGTAAGTAGGAGAATTGAAATTTTCGATAAGTTTACTATTTCCTACCAATACGACTCTATACCCAACTCCTGCACTGATACTAATATACCTCAAGAATCGATAAGTAACTTTCATTCCTGGTTCATAAAGAACCATGAAGTTTTTCTTAAACTTCTCTTTGTTCTTGGTTTCGTAAAAAGATTGTCCAAACCCTAGGTAAATAGGAATGGAAACTATAAAATTATTTTTTTCTAAAAAGGAATACTCTACAAAAGGAGAAACATACCTAAGCTTGAGTGTGGCTGTATCCTTTTCGTTAATTACACTTTCGAAATCTGTGATAAGCCAATTATAACCCAAAGCCATAGTAAATTGTTTGTTGTAAGAAATACCTGCAGATATTCCTTTTACTTGTGCTCGATAATTCGAAATAAACGAGTTTCGGGTATTGAAGTTTCCGTAGAAGTTTGGTGTTTTTGTAACACTGATTCTTATGGAATCAAATATTTGTGCACTTCCCACAAATGGTAAGAAAAAGAGCGTTATGTAAATTAGTTTTTTGATGGAGTAAATTTAGGAAAAAACGAAGTTGTATTGAATTTAATTAATAATCTCTATCCATAGTCTATTGTTCATAGCATAACATTGTTATTCCGAATTTATTTCGGAATCTTTATTCATTTAAATGCTACAAAAAGTAACATGAAATATTCTTTATTAGATCCTGAATCAAGTCTAGGAGACAAACTTATTTGACTAGCTAGAGCTTTAGCTCAGTATTAGGATCCCAAAACAATTCTTTGAAGCTTGTGATTTTGTCTTCTTTTACTTCAATTCCTTCTTTTTCTAATAATTCTTGCATTCTGGAAGGTGGATTGAAATGTGCTTTCCCTGTCAGTAATCCATTTCTGTTTACTACTCTGTGAGCAGGAACTGGTTCTTTTTGTGAGTGCGAAGCATTCATTGCCCATCCTACCATTCTTGAGGATTTTGCAGAACCCAATGCTTTTGCAATAGAACCGTAATTGGTAATTCTTCCCTCAGGAATTAAACGCACAATATTGAATACGTGACTGAAGAAGTCTTGATTTTTGTCTGGGATTGAGGTCATTTGTTAAAAATTATAACAACATTCCCAAAGCCCTATTCAATCCAGAAATCAAAATATCTACCTCTTCTTTCGTATTATAAAAACTAAATGAAGCTCTTGCCGTTCCAGGAATTTCAAAGAAATCCATAAGTGGCTGTGTACAATGATGACCTGTTCTTATTGCAATTCCTAGTTTGTCTAAAATTACTCCAATATCAAACGGGTGAACTCCATCTACTACAAAGGAAATGACAGAAGTTTTATGCTCTGCTTCACCAATGATTTTTAATCCATTTATCTTCCTTAATTCTTGAGTAGCGTAGTGTAATAATTCTTTTTCTTGTTTCTTAATGAATTCAAACCCGATAGAGTTTACATAATCAATAGCAGCCCCAATTCCTATTCCTCCGGCAATATTTGGTGTTCCTGCTTCGAATTTATGAGGCAATTCATTGTAAGTTGTTTTCTCAAACGTAACAGTTTTTATCATGTCTCCACCCCCTTGGTAAGGAGGTAAATCATTCAACAACTCTTCTTTTCCAAATAAGATTCCTGTTCCAGTTGGTCCAAATAATTTATGCCCAGAGAACACAAAAAAATCGGCATCTAATTTTTGCATATCCACTCTATCGTGACCAATTGCTTGTGCTCCGTCAACTAAGACCAAAGCATTGTTTGCATGAGCAATTTTTATAATTTCTTCAGTCGGATTAATTGTTCCAAGAGAATTGGAAGTATGAGTAAATGAAACCAGTTTCGTTTTTTCTGTGATTAATTTTTTGAATTCTTCCACAATTAATTCTCCTTTTTTATTAATAGGAATTACTTTAAGAATCGCTTCCTTTTCTTCGCAAAGCATTTGCCAAGGAACAATATTAGAATGATGTTCCATTGCTGTAATAATAATTTCGTCTCCTTTTTGGATGTGCTTTTTTCCAAAAGAACTTGAAATTAAATTAATAGAGCCCGTAGTTCCCGAAGTAAAAATTACTTCATGAGAATGCTTAGCATTAATAAATTGTTGAATCTTTACTCGAGCCTCTTCATAAGCAGTAGTTGCTTCTTGACTCAATAAGTGAACTCCTCTATGGATGTTACTATTCTCATTATCATAATATTTGCTTATTGCATCTATTACTATTTGAGGTTTTTGGGTAGTGGCTCCATTGTCCAAATACACAAGTGGTTTTCCGTTCACTTCTCGTGATAGAATTGGAAAGTCGTTTCTTATCTCCTTTAATGTTTTCAAAATTTAGATTTTTAGATTATAGATTTTTAGATTTTAAATAAATAAAAAAATCAATTTGTGTAATTTATTCTATCTCAAAAAAAGCAATTTTCATTACTCTAAACTCTAAGAGCGAAGCGATCTATAATCCAGGATCTAGATTTACTCCATTCCGTATAATTCTAATACTTTTTCTTTCAGTTCTGGGATTTCAATTTTTTCTACCACTTCTCCCAAGAATGCTCCAATTAATAATGCTGTTGCAGATTTTTTGCTCAGCCCTCTAGATTGCAAGTAGAATACAGCCTCATCATCCAGTTGTCCAGAAGTAGAACCGTGGCTACATTTTACGTCATCAGCATATATTTCTAACTCAGGTTTAGAGTTCATTGTAGCCTCATCAGAAAGTAAGACATTGTTATTACTTTGAAATGCATTTATTTTTTGAGAATCTTTTCTTACGAATACTTTTCCGTTAAAAACTCCTGTAGCTTTGTCTGCTATAGTTCCTTTGTAGTGTTCATTACTCTCACAATGTGCAGCTAAATGATCCACTATAGTATGATTATCTATGTGCTCACTACCTGTAGGTTGGTAAGCTCCAAATAAGTTTGTTTCACAGTTTTTACCATTCACAAATACATTGGTGTTGTTTCTTATCCAATCTCCTTTTATCGTATAGTTGTAAGCAGAAAATACCGAATCTCTTTCTTGATTTACTACATTGGTAGTCATAACGTTCATTCCTTTTTTGTAATCTTGAATTACATAGAAATTTAGTTTACTGTTTTTTTCTAAGAAGAATTCGTTTACCGAATTTTGAAAAAACTTATTCGTGTTATTATTTATAGAACTTTTTAGAATAGTAAGCGAAGAGTTTGTAGTAGACACAAACATATTTCTTGGTTGAGAAATAATGTTCTCACCAGTAGAATAATGTATAATGTGAATAGGTTTAGCAAATTCTCCTTTTGCTTTTATAAGTACTCCATCTGTAAAGTAAGCAGTGTTAAGTGCAGAGAATATATTGGTAATAGAATCCAAGTTTTTAGAAAAACATGAATCGTAATCGTGAGATTTTGAATCACTAAAAGCAACAATCTCTAACTCATCTGAACTAGGTAAATTAGAATTTACTAAAGAGATAAATCCGTTTATAAAAACGATTTCATACGTTTCTAAATCTGGTATTCTTACTTCATCCAAGTCAATTTTTTCTTCCGATAAATTTTTGAAATGGTAAGTTTCACGAGCTATTTTAGTAACTCTTGAGTATTTCCAGTATTCGTTTCTTGTTGTAGGAAAATCTAATTGGGTTAGAATTTCTTTGGCTTTTTTTCTTGATTCTGAAAATTTTTCCCAACATGGCAAGTTTTCGTTTGCTATGCTCGAAACAAATTCAGATACTTTGTTATTTGCAATAATAGTTGTCATTCTTTTCGCTTTTTAAATTTTTAATTAAGCGTTTACTTCTTCCTTAATCCAGTCGTATCCTTTTTCTTCTAGTTCTAGAGCCAATTCTTTACCTCCAGATTTCACGATTCTTCCTTTATACAAAACGTGTACAAAGTCTGGAACTATGTGGTCCAATAATCTTTGGTAATGCGTAATAACAATAGTTGCATTATCTTTCGATTTCAATTTATTAACTCCGTGCGATACAATTTTAAGTGCATCAATATCAAGGCCAGAGTCTGTTTCATCCAAAATAGCTAACTTGGGGTCAAGCATTGCCATTTGAAATATTTCATTTCTCTTTTTCTCTCCTCCACTAAATCCTTCGTTCACGTATCTTTTCAATAAAGAAGCGTCCAATTCTACTAAAGCAGATTTTTCTTTCACTCTAGCCAAAAATTCTTTGGCTGCCATTGGTTCTTCCCCTTTTGCTTCTCTCGTTTCGTTTATTGCTGTTCTCAAGAAGTTCATGTTACTCACTCCTGGGATTTCAATTGGATATTGAAACGCAAGGAAAATTCCTTTTCTTGCTCTTTCTTCTGTAGAAAGTTCCAATAAATCTTCTCCTATATAATCGACAGAACCTTCTGTGATTTCATAGTTTTCATTTCCTGCTAATACAGCAGACAAAGTGCTTTTTCCTGAGCCATTTGGGCCCATAATTGCGTGTACTTCTCCAGCTTTTACCTCAAGGTTTATCCCTCTCAGTATTTCTTTTTCGCCTATTGAAGCGTGTAAATTCTTTATAGAAATCATAATGTAATTAGTCGTTATTTTTAAACATTCTAAATAATATGCAAATGTAAATAAAACTTTATCAAAAATCCATCTTTTGGGTAAGAGTTAAGGAAAATTGAAAAGGGAAGGTAATAAAACTAAAAAACCTAGGTTTAACTGATACTTAATTTGTATTTTTGCTATAATATATTTTGAGTATCAACTTTATGAAAAACATTAGAAATTTCTGCATCATTGCCCACATTGATCATGGGAAAAGTACCCTTGCAGACAGACTTTTACAAACTACAGGAACTATTTCTGACCGAGATTTGCAAAGCCAAACTTTGGATGATATGGACTTGGAAAGAGAAAGAGGAATAACGATAAAAAGTCATGCTATTCAAATGGAATATGAGCAAGACGGAGAAAAGTATGTGTTGAACTTGATTGACACTCCAGGGCACGTAGATTTTTCTTACGAAGTTTCTCGTTCTATTGCTGCATGTGAAGGTGCGTTACTTATTGTAGATGCTTCCCAAGGAATTGAAGCACAAACTATTTCTAACTTATATTTAGCTTTAGAACATGATTTGGAAATTATTCCAGTTTTAAATAAAATGGATTTGCCAGGTGCAATGCCAGAGGAGGTTTCTGATCAAATTATTGAATTAATTGGATGTACCCAAGAAGATATCATTCCTGCTAGTGGAAAAACTGGGTTAGGAGTAGAAGAGATTTTGAGAGCAGTTGTGAGTAGAGTTTCAGCTCCAAAAGGAGATTTAGAAGCCCCTTTTCAAGCCATGGTGTTTGATTCGGTTTATAATTCTTACAGAGGAATTATTGCTTATTTCAGAGTGCTTAATGGAAAATTGAACAAAGGAGATAAAGTAAAGTTCATCAATACAGAAAAAGAATATTTTGCAGATGAAATTGGAAACTTAGGATTGGATTTAATGCCTAAAAAACAAATTTGCGCAGGAGATGTTGGTTATATTATTTCTGGAATAAAAGAAGCGAAAGAAGTAAAAGTAGGAGATACAGTAACTACGGTTGAAAATCCTTGTACAACTGCTGTAAAAGGTTTTGAAGATGTGAAACCAATGGTTTTTGCAGGAATTTACCCAGTAGATACAGATGAATATGAAGAGTTAAGAGATGCAATGGAAAGGCTTCAGTTAAATGATGCTTCCTTAGTATTTGCTCCAGAAAGTTCGGCAGCTCTTGGTTTTGGTTTTAGATGTGGATTCTTAGGAATGTTGCACATGGAGATTATTCAAGAAAGATTGGAGCGTGAGTTCAACATGACTGTAATTACTACAGTGCCAAATGTTTCTTACAAAGCTTTTCTTAGAAAAGAAAACCAATTATTGGAATTGAATAATCCTTCAGATTTGCCAGATCCTTCGAGAATAGATTATATAGAAGAACCATTTATTAAGGCTCAAATCATTACAAAATCAGATTTTGTTGGACCTATTATGAGTTTATGTATTAATAAAAGAGGAATGCTAACCAATCAAGTTTATTTAACTTCGGATAGAGTAGAGCTAACTTTTGAAGTGCCAATGGCTGAGATTGTATTTGATTTTTATGATAAATTAAAATCGCTTTCGAAAGGATATGCTTCTTTCGATTATTTCCCAATTGGTTACAGACAATCGAAATTAATTAAGTTAGATATTTTATTGAATGGAGATCCTGTGGATGCTTTGTCTGCTTTGGTTCATCAAGATAATGCCTACGATTTGGGTAAAAGGATTTGTGCCAAATTGAGAGAATTAATACCAAGACAACAATTTGACATTGCAATTCAAGCTGCTATTGGAGCAAAAATTATCTCTAGAGAAACAGTGAAAGCGGTTCGTAAAGATGTTACTGCCAAATGTTATGGAGGAGATATTTCTAGAAAGAGAAAGCTTCTTGAAAAGCAAAAGAAAGGAAAAAAGAGAATGAGACAAGTAGGAAATGTAGAAGTTCCTCAGGCTGCATTTATGGCTGTTCTTAAATTGGATTAAATGGGAGAGATCCTTGTGGTAGTTTTAGTTGTTGGAATTGTATTTTTATTCGCTTCTGTAATTAATTCAACAGGTTTTCGAGATCCTAATAAGAAAGATCTAGTAAATATAGAATCTATAGGTAAGGATATATTAGCTCAATATCCATTCATAGCCATAATGGTTAGGAGTTATTCAAGAATGACTTATGGAAGGTCAACCAGTAAAATTACCGAGAGTCTATTCTGTAGTTTTATTAAATAAAACTCATAGAAGTAAAATAAAAACAGGAGGTTTTGATTCTAAAGAAGAAGCAAAAGATATGCTTATTAAAATTTCTGAAAAGTACTCAAAAGAGATTGTGAAATATAATCCTCAAGTTTCTGAAAGGACTAGAAGTAGGAGGTAAGTTTTTACTTCGAAACAAACACAACTAAGTCAACTAATCTACTAGAGTAGCCAATCTCGTTATCGTACCAACCTGCAATTTTTATTGTATTTTCTAATACCTGAGTAAGCGTAGAATCAAAAATACAAGACGATTCATTTCCAACTATATCAATAGATACAATAGGATCTACGTTATAATCCAAAATGTGTTTCATGTTAGATTCAGATGCTTTTTTGAAAGCAGCATTAATTTCTTCTACTGATTTATTGTTCTTAACAGTTAAAACAAGCTCTGTAAGCGAACCATCTGGCACAGGAACTCTATTGGCGCTCCCAGCTATTTTTCCTTCAAGGTGAGTGAATATTTCGGTAACAGCTGTTGCTGCTCCAGTTGTAGTTGGAATAATTGAAAGTGTAGCAGCTCTTCCTCTTCTTAGATCCTTGTGAGGACCATCATGCAAGTTTTGAATGCTCGTATAAGAATGAATTGTAGATAAGAATCCATGTTGTATTTCACACAAATTATCAATTATTTTTATCATAGGTGCAGCACAGTTTGTGGTACAAGATGCATTAGAAATTACAGTTTCACTTCCATCCAAAATAGATTCGTTTACGCCCATCACCACTGTTTTTACATTTCCGCTTTTTGCAGGAGCCGAAAGAATTACTTTTTTAGCTCCAGCAATAATATGTTTGTTGGCTAATTCTGGTGTTCTAAAATGTCCTGTAGATTCAATAACAACATCAACTCCCAAAGATTTCCAAGGTAATTTTTCTGGGTCTTTTTCAGAAGATACAGTTATTTTATCTCCATTTATAGTGACCGAGTTATCATCCGAAGTTACTGTTCCATTAAATTTACCATGTACCGAATCGTATTTAAACAAATTACAAAGGGTGCCATTGTCTGTTAAATCATTGATTGCAACAATTTGTATCGATTCGTTTTGCAACATTAATTTAGCGGTAGACCTTCCTATTCTTCCAAACCCATTTATGGCAACTTTAATTTTATTCATGATGCTGTTTCTTTTTTACTTCTCTAGTAAAATTACGTATAAGTTTCCTAAAGAAATATTTAATGATGTTCGATTTATGCAAAAAAAAAGCTGCTTAATTAAAAGCAGCTTTCAAGAGTATAAATTTTTATTTATTGCTTGATGAATTTAGCAGCTTTGAATTTCATCCCTTCTGCTTGTATATTCACAAAGTAAACTCCTTTTGGTAAATCAGAAGCGTTTATTACATGCTTTAATTCTCCTGGTTGTCTATTTGAAAGCACTTTGTTAGAGATCAGTTGCCCAGTGATGCTATAAACAGTTACAGTAACATCAGAAGCTTTAGCTAAATTAAATGTGATGTTAGTTTGATTCACAACTGGGTTTGGGAATAGATTAATTGCCGTTACAGCAATCTCTTCAGATTTTTTAATCTCATTTATTCCACTAAAATCTGAACTACTCCATATTCCTCTTCCAAATGTTCCTAAATAAAGAGTTCCTGAGTTAAGGCACTCAGACCAATCTCGGTATTGTTGTTTCACCTCATAAACAGGTACAACTCCCATTTCATCATTTTGTGCAGCCCAAGATGCTCCTGAGTTAAGAGTTATCATTAATCCAAATTCTGTTCCTGCATACATTCTTGTTGGGTCTGACATATCGATTACCGCATCATAAACTGGCATTGTAGGCATATTTCCTTTTATCGAAGTAAAAGAAGAAGTTCCTGTTGTACTTGCTGCAGTAGTAGACCTTAAGATGTTAGTTGACGCTCCGTATCCTGCAAGTGTAATTACTACGTGTTCAGAGTTGTTAGGATCTACATCCATCCCAGTTACATAAGTCCCAGAATATATAGTTTGTATTTGAAGTTGAGAAACTCCACTTCTAATGTCTGCGTAATCATAAGCAGCTTTATCGTGGTCGTTTATTCCATTAATAGTATCATGCTTAGTATTGTCATAATAAACTCCATTAAATCCTTTTACTCTATAAACTTTCCCTCCAGAGGTACCTACGTATAAAATATCTCCATCTTTAGAAAATTCCATTTCAGTTACATCACCACTAACAGAGTTTAGTACTTTCCACCAAACAGGTGTAGTTCCAAATCTTAATGCTCCTCTTGTTACCCATACACCTCCAGAGCTTCTTAGTCCTTGAGCAAATAAAGTTTGCACCTTATCTTGTAATTTAATAGTATCTCTGCTTAAATAAGTGTAAGAGGTATCAAATCCCCCTCCAGCTTTTGCAATGTAAAGCGTGTCGTCAAATACAACTGTTATAGGAGTAGTTAGAACATGCTCAAAAGTTACACCTAAATTCTTACTCTGAACCATTATAGTTTCTCCAATTGATTGGTTTTTAGTAGCATAATAGTCAACAGAATCAGTGCTACTTAAATCATTCGCATTTTCATATAATCTAACATTATTATGAAATGGTTTCACACCTTCTGTTAAAGCATTAATTTCTGTAGAAGTAAATGCAGAACGTGAACTCCCTTTGTTTGAGGATCTATAGGTTGCGCCATAATAAACTGTTGAAAACTGAACATTTTCATTCAAGTTTGAAATATCACAATCAAAACCATCACCTCCTCCAGTTTCTTTAAACTCTAAAGTTGAAGTTCCAGGATTGTTAAGGTCTTTGTATTGCGTTCCATTATCTTGAGCCCCACCAATAACATCTCCATATTTTGAATATCCCATTGCATAAAATTGAGTTACGTTATATCCTCTATTTGCAGGGTAAAATGTCGGGCTGCTAGATGTAGCATTAGTTGAAACTCCAACCCCACCATCATTTCCTATGTATAATCTGTTTGTATTATCCCAAACCTGAGTGTGATTATCGGCATGCACATAAATTGAACTACTAGGATTTGCTGACCAAGAAGAAAGTTGTGCCATTTGTCCATAAGGTGCAGATGTTGAAGATTCATTCCATTGATGCATGTTAATTCCTCCAATAAAAAAGCGTTTTGTATTTCCTGGTACTACTGTTATAGTATTGTCATAAACACCTTGGAAACCCAGTCCATTTGCAAATGGATCTGTAGTAAGAACAGAAGCTGGAATAGCAGTGTTTGGAGTTGCAGGAATTACTTCTACCCAGTTCGCTCCATTATCATGAGAAGCGGATACACCAGCCAATCTTCCTCCAGCATAAACCATTGAGGCATAAACAGAATATTTTCCATTTGTATTTTTTTCATGTGAAATTGCATAGACAACTCTCTGTAAACTTCCACCTCCTGATGCTACGGCAGTTTTAATTTGACCAGGACCTGAACCAGATACATTAGTAAATACTCCAGTTCCTTCTTTTATAAATGTATTAATTCCAAGACCAGCCACTATTACGTTTCCGTCTTTAGATATTTTTAAATCAGTGACAGAACCTGAAATTTCAGAAACTCTTGTAAATGAGTTTGCACCAGTCACTTCTTGTAGTCTTACAGGAAAGTTTCCTCCAATGTATACTTTGTCAGGATAGTTAGGGTCTGCAACTATTGCATTTATTGCAGCATTTCCCCAAGCTGGTGTAGTTGTAGGTAGTAACTTTGTAAAAGTAGTTCCGTCATCAATAGAATAATAAACCCCATCAGCTTTGTGACCTCCACTAGATTGTGGATTCTGAACCGTTCTCTCGTAGGTTGATCCTGTACCAACATATATAGTTCCGTTTGTAGTTTGTGCAATACAAGAAACAGATAAAACAGTATTAAAAGCAGTTACTCTAGCCCATGTATTTCCTCTATTAGTAGATTTAAATAACCCCCCAGAAACGCTTCCTGCATAAATTGTATTTATGTTACTGTTGTCAATCAAAATTGCTCTAGTTCTACCTCCAACATTATCTGGACCTTCATCTTTCAGTGTCATTAATGTACTTCTGCTAGGAGCCATTGCATTAAACGCTTGAAATGCATTAGAAAAATCAGAGTTTTCCATTTTTCCAGTGTTTATGTTTCTTCTCAAGTTTTCAAAGTGTTCTGTTGATTGCTTAGAAGCCATTTCTTTTGAGAATTTTCCTTCTCTTGGGACATATTTTTCAATAGAAACGTCAGAATTAGTATTTCCTAAATAGGCAGTAATTCCTATTCCTGATAAAATCAAACTTCCAAATAGTAGTTTAGTAGTGTTTTTCATAAGTATATAATTTACTCTATATTGAGTTTAAAAGTATTGTATTTATTGGTAAATAAGTGATTGTCTTAAATTCACTCTTTTTATCAGTTTTAAAATTAAGAAAATTTGAAATAGAATGGGATATAATTTTAACAAAATTTATACAATTCTATTTCTTATAGGTTAAAATAAGTGTTTTTCAGCATGGTAAGACGACCTTACAAGTGGTCCACTTTCTACAAATCGAAACCCTTTTTTTAGTCCTAATTCCTTGTAAAAAGCAAATTTTTCTGGAGTTACAAACTCTTCCACAGGCAAGTGTTCCTTTGTGGGTTGAAGGTATTGACCTAGAGTCAAAACATCTACACTTACAGCTCTCAAATCGTCCATTGTTTCAATTACTTCCTCCTCAGTTTCACCTAATCCTAGCATTACACCAGACTTAGTTTTCATTCCTCCCTCTTTCAATCTTCTTAGTAATTCAAGACTTCTATTATATTTTGCTTGTATTCTCACTTCTTTCGTAAGTCTTCTTACTGTTTCTAGATTATGAGAAACAATTTCGGGAGCTACATCAATAATTTTTTGCAAGTTTTCCCATTTTCCCATAAAATCTGGGATAAGGGTTTCCATAGTGGTTGTTGGAGATTTTCTCCTAATTGCTCTCACTGTTTGTGCCCAAATTTCTGCACCACCATCTGGTAAATCATCTCTATCTACAGATGTAATTACACAATGCTTAACCTTCATTAAACTCACAGATTTTGCAATTTTTGCAGGTTCAAATAAGTCTACTTCTTCAGGTTTTCCTGTCGAAACATTACAAAAACCACAAGAACGAGTACACGTGTTTCCCAAAATCATGAAGGTTGCAGTTCCTGCTCCCCAGCATTCACCCATATTTGGGCAATTTCCACTTTGGCAAATTGTATTTAATCCATGATTGTCAACAATTTCACGTACTTTTTTATACTCTTTTCCAATTGGTAATTTTACTCTTAGCCACTTTGGTTTTTTTGTTTTTTCCTTTAAATCCATTAATCGTAATATTTTTTACCGAAAAGAATATTGATATAGAAGTTGTAGAATACAACATCTTCTGCTTGATTTGCTAAAATTTCCACTTTTGTTGGAAATATATCCACAATTACTCCGGTTTCTATTGCAAATATCTTTTCTCTATTTTTTGCTAATTCAAATTTAAATCCTCCTTTTACATGTGCTCCAGGTCTGAATTTTATCTCGTTAAATCCATTTCCAAACCTTCCTTTTCCATAAATATTGGATTCGTTATGTTGGTTTGGGTCATACCTCTCTTCAACTCTTCCAAATCCCGTTTGAGAATTTATTACCTCCAAGTAAATTGGTTTTAGCATTCCTAAATTTAACCCAGTCTTCCAATTAAAATAAACTTCAACTCCTTTTTCTCTTTGCTTTTCAAACAACATCCTCTGTTGTCCGTAGCTAAATCTAGCATTGAAAAATGAATTTAATTTACCGTATTTAAATGATTTTGTAGGATTTTCAGGATCAGTTAGGTATCGAATTCTGTATTCTTTTCTATGTTTCAGATTAACTAAATCAAAACTATACAAATCATATCGTTTGTATGTTTTAAACTTCCCTCTGGTGAGATTTCCTCCCCAGCCACTTGTATGTAATATGATTCCTCCAAACCATTCAGATCTAAATCCAGCTTTGTTTTCTTGCTTAGCAGGAAGCTGAGCAAAAGCTGAAAAGCTAAGCAATGAAATTAGAAGTGCGTAAAGAGTTCTTTTTATCATGAAAGAGTTGACTTATTTAAGTACAAATATACATAAACTTTGTTTCGAATTTCCATAAAAGCAGAGAGCAAAAAAAAACACATCTATAGAGTAGATGTGTTTTAAATACTGAATTATTTAAAGGTTAGCTTTTTTTCTCAACAATCAATTCCTCATTTGCAGAAATTAGGTTTGCTGTCTTAGCATTTTCAGCTTTAGAAATTGCTCCATAAGCATCACAATTTTGCTTTTTTGATGTGCATGAAGTTGCAAACATTGAAATTAGTCCGATTGTTAGGATTGCTTTTATTAGAGTTTTCATATTTATGGTGTTATTTAGTTCACAAAAAAAGGTATATTTACCTTTGAATATACACTTTTCGGCTTGTATTTACAAACAAGTTGTTAACACTTTTTGAGATTAATTTTTATAAATTCCATACTTGTTGAAGTGTTTTTATCTAAAGTTAAAACGAATAGTAGTGCAAGTTATTTTTAAAATCTCTATTATTATAAAAAAGAGAGATTTAAATCCAATAATATGCTAGAAATATGAGTTAATTGATAGTATGAATAAATTGGTTTCAATAGTATTGTTTTTAGGTTTAATATTTTCATTAGAAAATGTGGGATTTGGGCAAGTAAACTTTAAACTTTCCATTAATTTGGATAGTTATGAAGTTTTAAAATATGATTCTGTTCATTTGGATTCGCTAAGTCTTTTCAATGAAATAGAAAAGAATCATACAGTTTTTAAGGCCAAAGGATACCTTTCTTCTTATTATAAAACGATTAAATTATCAGATAGTTCGTTTAGCTGTAATTATATTTTGGGAGAATTATATTCTTGGAAAAACTTAATAGTTTCACCTTTAATCATGAAAATTAACGCTAATTATGAGGAGTTTCGTTCTGGTCCAATCAAAGAAAGAAGATTGGAAAGAGAGATAAATTATTTACTTTCTCAGTGTCAAAATAGAGGATATCCTTTTGCTCAAGTTTATTTTGACTCTGTAACGATCAATAAAGGCGAAGTCTCAGCAAAACTGAATTTAAACCTCAATAATTTTATAATTATTGACAGCATAATAGTAAAAGGAGGGATGAAAACTTCATTGAATTATGTCGAGAAACAAATAGAGATTTCGAAAGGGGAGGCTTACAATGAAAAAAAGATAAAGGATATAAATAAAAAGATTGGTAACATTGGTTTTGTTGAGATAATACGTTCTCCAGAAGTCTATTTTACCCCTGGCAAGGCAACTTTGGTTCTTTACTTAAAAGATAAAACTGCTAGTAGGTTTGATGGTATCTTAGGGTTAAACCCTGATGAATTCACTGGTAAAATTGGAGTTATAGGAGATTTAAAAGTTGATTTATTGAACTCATTCAAAAAAGGGGAAAACATTATTTTGAATTGGGAACAAGCCAAAACTCAATCTCAAAATTATTTGATTCGATTTAGCTATCCATTTTTATTTAATACAAGATTAGGCCTTGAAACAGGCTTAAATTATTACCGACAGGATACTTCATTTGCAAATTTAGATGCTGATTTTGGCTTTTCTTATTTCTTGGATGAGAAACAAAAAGTAGGAGTTTCTGCTCAGTTTATTGAGTCAAATTCACTATTGAATTCACAGAGTACTTTGTTGGGATTGCCTTCAATAAATTCGATCTCTATAATTTATTACGGAGTAAATTACACCTACAATTCTTTGGATTATAGACTTAACCCAAGAAGAGGAATGGCTATTACAACAGTTTTGAAATCTGGAAATAAAACAACAGTTAAAAACCCAGATTATATACTGTTAGAGTATGAGAATTTGGAAGAAAAAACAATCCAAATAAAAACGGATGTAACTGTTTCCTTTTTCTTACCAATCTTCAAAAAAAGTACAGTGCTTTTGAAATTACAAAGTGGAAATTTATTCGGAGATAATATTTTTCTAAATGAATTGTATCAGGTAGGGGGGTTAAAAACCTTAAGAGGTTTTAATCAGCAATCTATTTTAGCTTCTAATTACTATATAGGAACAGTAGAGACAAGGTATTTGTTTGAGAAAAACTCAGCAGTTTTTGGGTATTTAGACTATGGTTATTATGAAAACAAGTCGACTACTTCTTTTGAAACCGATACGCCATTTGGGTTTGGTATAGGAACTAATTTTCAGACTAAAGCTGGAATTTTCTCACTTAGTTATGGACTTGGAAAGCAAAAAGGAAATCCTATTTTGTTCAAAAACGGTAAAGTTCACTTCGGTTTTGTAAGTTTATTCTAGAAAAAAAAAGCCCTTAGTATTACTAAGAGCTTTTAAAAAATGGATAAGAAAGTATTTATTTCTTCACAAATTTCAATGCTTTTGAAAAATTATTTCCTCTAAGTATTAAGTTGTAAACTCCAACTGATAACTTTGTGATATCTATTGTTTTCATGTCTGAGTTTAAGCCGTAAAAACGATTAGTTAATATTGTTTGACCTAATGAATTTGTAATTATATAGCTTAGTTTTTCTTCTGATTTTAGTTGATAAACAATATTCAATTGATCGTCAGCAGGGTTTGGATAGGCCATTAATTTCATTAAATTAGAATTCTCTTTAATACTGATCGTATTTGTTAAACAAGGCATTGTAACGAGTTCTTTTGTCATATTTGTAAAGTCAATGTAACAGACATAGTTCATACTATCAATAAATGGATTTCTGTTGTTCTGAACCGATTCAATGTAATCGTTTCTTGCAATTTCTTTTCCATCTACAGGATCTTGCCAATGCCATTTTTTAAGTATGTCTTGCTCTTGCGAATAGTTTACAAATGCACTGATAGGATTTGGTAGAGTCCAGCTATTTCCTCCTATTCCGTCATAAGCTGCACACATATAAAAAATTGCTCTAGCAGCATTTCCTTTGTGATCGTCTCTAGGCTCATATACTGTTTTTCCTCTGGCATCTAACCCTAAAGTTCCATCTTTAAAAGTGCTTGTAACTGTTACAACTTCTCCTAGCGGTTTATTGCTTCTTACTGCATTTGCATTATTTTGATTAGCAGGATATAAATTGTGATAATCATTATATTCTGGCTTAGTTTGGTCACCATAAGTTGCCATCCAACTTTGAGGATAAGTATGTTCTCTAGAAATATAAGAGAAATTGAATGGTGGAGAATAAATATAATTATCACCAGTGTAAACACAAGTTACAACTTTGTTTCCGTTTGTAGTATCTCTCAAAGCAAACTCATTAATGTAGGTATCATCAAAATCGCTATAATACTTAAAAGTATGA
>CAJJDF010000061.1 GCA_905182785.1 uncultured Flavobacteriales bacterium | reverse complement strand
ATAGGGTTTTTCACAGTCAACGAACCTCTTAGAATATAGTTGGTGTCAAACTCGAAATAGCGTACTTCATTTTTTTCATTCAAATGATATTCAACAAATAAATTAGAACCAATTTTTTCATTAGCATCATAAATAACTTCAATAGTAGAGAATTCTACCACTTTAATTTCATTACTAATGTTTCTTCTAAGCCAGTTTTGTGCAATTATTCTTTGTACTACAGTAGTGTCTAAATATCCGTAGCGAGAAATTGTGGCATGAGTTGCAAGGACAGTCTCCATTGTTGCAACTCTATCGGTTGTATCTACTTTTATTAAGTTGTCTAAATAAGTATAACAGTTTTTATTTTCTTTTATATCGTCAATTAATAAAGTGCTTCTTCTGTAATAATTATAAAACCAATCGTATTCGCTCCCTACAAATTCAAATTTCATTAATTGTTGTACGTCCTTTATTTTTCCATCTGGAAATAATACAAAATTATAAAAATGAAGTGTGTTTGTTTCTCCTTTTTTTATCACAAACGAATGTTTGATGTCGTAAGTAGAGAAAAGTTTTTTAGCTTTTACAACCTCTACTTTAAGATTAGTAAGGGAATCATAATAAGACAGAGAGCTATCTGTTAGTAAATTGTTCTTTCTTAGAACATTTACTTTATTTTTCAATTCTTCTACTTCCAATATTTCAGGAGGAGTGGTTTTGTATAAACTTTCAAAACCAAAAGATTTATATTTCTCTTTTGTGTAAGATTTGATTAGGTGTTCTTTCACCATTTCTTCAGCTCTGTCTTGAGCTGTGTATTGTCCATAACCTAAAGTAAGGTTAAGAATGAATAGGAGTGTAACTATTTTTCTCATTTCTAATAACTATAATTTACTAATGTTTATATCAAAAAGTGTTCCAACCTTATCCAAATAATTCATTGAATTTGAAGGTTTCGTTTAACCTCACCCCTCTATCTGTATTTTTGAGGGTACAACATTCATTGTAATAATCATGCTCAAGAAATAAAACATAGTCTTCTTTCACAGCAGTATTCAAAAACTTTTCTTTTTCACTTAAGGTTAATAACGGTCGAGTATCGTATCCCATTACATAAGGTAAAGGAATGTGCCCCACAGAAGGTAATAAATCGGCAGTAAAAACTACTTTTTTCCCTTTGTAATTAATAACGGGTAACATTTGGCTTTCGGTATGCCCATCCATATAGATTAAATCAATGTTTGGAAATGCATTTTTTGTTATTCCTCCATCTCTTGTGAAAAATTTCAATTGTCCACTTTGTTCAATTGGTAGAATGTTTTCTGATAAGAAAGAAGCTTTTTCACGTGCATTAGGTTCGGTTGCCCATTTCCAGTGTTTCTCATTACTCCAGTAGGTTGCATTTGGAAAGAAAGTCTCGTATCGTTCTTTCGTAGAGTTCATTTGAATAGCACCTCCACAATGGTCAAAATGTAAATGAGTAAGAACAACATCCGTAATTTCATCTAATCCAAACCCAAGAGATTCAATTGACTTCTTTAGGGAGTCGTCTCCAAATAAATAAAAATAGTTAAAAAACTTCTCGCTTTGTTTGTCTCCAATTCCTGTATCGATTAATATTAATTTGTCTTTGTCTTCAATCAGCATACACCTCATGGACCAGCTACACATATTATTGGCGTCAGGCTCATTAAATCTAGACCAAATTGATTTTGGGACCACACCAAACATAGCTCCTCCATCTAGTTTGAAATTTCCTGTATTTATTGGGTAAATCTTCATTTCTCAACTTTTTTTACGTTAATTTTAAAGGTAATATTTATCTGTAATTTTTCCTAACATCAATCGTTATTCAATCATAAAAAATATAAACCATGAAACAATTAGTAATTTTAATACTAACCCCCTTTTTTATTCACTGTTCTCAATCTATTTCTACCGGTAATGTTGAAAAAGAACAAGCTTTGAGTGAATTAGAATTAGCAACAAATGAGACGTCAGAATCTGTTGTAAGTATTGAGTTTCAAAAAGACTCAATCAAAGATTACAGTAATTTGTCGGAAGAAACATGGAAACAAATTCTGACAGATGAAGAATATAAAATTTTAAGAAACAAAGGGACTGAAAGAGCATTTACTGGAGCATACAATAACAATAAAAAGTCAGGAATTTACGCCTGTAAAGGCTGTAACACAAAACTATTTTCATCAGATACTAAATTTGATTCTGGAACGGGATGGCCTTCTTTTTATGATAAAATAAAAGGTAATGTAGAAGATGTAGCAGATAATTCTTACGGAATGCAGAGAGTAGAAGTAGTTTGTAATACTTGCAAAGGGCATCTAGGACATGTTTTTAATGACGGACCAAAACCTACTAGTTTGAGGTATTGCATCAATTCCTTATCTTTGGATTTTAAAGAACACTAAACAATTTGATTTCTACTGAATTAATAAATAACCTTAAAAAAGCATTTGAAAATGAATTGCCAGGAATGGAATCTCATTTAGAAATGACACCTTATAGGCGGTTAACAAAAATAATCCCTGAAAATAGGAGGGAGGGAGCTATTTTAATGATGTTGTACCCTAAAAATGGAGAACTATATTTTCCATTAATTCAAAGGCATGAATACGAAGGAGTACATAGTAATCAAGTAAGTTTTCCTGGAGGGAAAGCAGAGAGTTTTGATAAAAACTTATACCATACTGCACTAAGAGAAACGGAAGAAGAAATTGGAGTCAATCAAATTGATGTGAGCCAATTGGGTGAAATGAGCCAAGTATATATTCCTCCTAGTAATTTCTTGGTTTCGGCATTTTTGTCCTTCCATAATGAGTTGCCACAATTTGTAAAAGAGGAAAAAGAAGTAAAAGAAATACTTGAGATTCCAGTCAGTTCGGTTTTGGACCCAAGGAATATAAAAACAACTGAAATTAAGATGAAAAACGGAATGAAGCTTTCTACTCCTTATTTCGATTTAGAAGAAAAAATAGTCTGGGGAGCAACAGCAGCTATTTTAGCTGAATTTAAAGCAGTATTTAATAGCTTACCTAAACTGTAATTAACTTAAAATAAATAGCTAAAAAAAATTACTTTTAAGAAAAATAGACCTTAAAAAACACGTTTTTTAAGGTACTTTTTTTTATATTCGCAAAGCAAAATAAAAAAGAATTTTTTCATTTTGTTAATTTTACTTCAAAAAAATATATTAATACACTATGAGCAAAACAGCTAAATTAATTCTAGACGGGGAAACATTTGAGTTTCCAGTTACTACAGGAACCGAAAATGAAAATGGAATTGATATTTCAAAATTAAGAGGTCAAACAGGATACGTTACTTTGGATCCAGGATATAAAAATACTGGAGCTACAGAAAGTGCAATTACTTTTCTTGATGGAGAAAAAGGAATACTAAGTTATAGAGGATATTCAATTGAAGAATTGGCAGAGAAATCTACTTTTTTGGAAGTTGCTTATTTATTGATTGAAGGAGAATTACCAAATAAAGAACAATTAGAAGAATTTAACGAAAACATTCGTAAGCATACTTTGGTTGCAGAAGACATGAGAAAATTTTACCAAGCATTTCCTCATCACGCTCATCCAATGGGAGTTTTAGGTTCGTTAGTTAATTCATTATCTTCTTTCTATCCTGAGTCTCAAGATCCAAATAGAAGTGAAGACGCTATCGATCTTACTATTTACAGATTAATAGCTAAGATACCAACTTTGGCTGCTTGGTCACATAAGAATGCAACAAGACACCCTGTTGTTTATCCTAAAAACGAATTGAATTACAGTGAGAATTTCTTACAAATGATGTTCTCGTTACCTTCAGAAGAATATACGATTGATCCTGTGGTTGCAAAAGCACTTGATTTATTATTTATCTTACATGCAGATCACGAACAAAACTGTTCGGCTTCTACTGTAAGAATAGTAGGTTCATCTCAAGCAAATTTATACGCTTCAATCTCTGCTGGTATTTCTGCACTTTGGGGACCACTTCATGGTGGAGCTAACCAAGCTGTGATAGAAATGTTGGAAGACATTAGAAATGACGGAGGAGATGTTACGAAATACTTGGACAAAGCAAAAGATAAGAACGATCCATTTAGATTGATGGGGTTTGGACACAGAGTTTATAAAAACTTTGATCCAAGAGCAAAAATTATCAAAAAAGCATGTGATGACGTATTGGAAAAATTAGGAATTAATGACCCAGTATTAGACATTGCTAAGAAATTAGAAGCTGCAGCTTTAGAAGATCAGTATTTTGTAGATAGAAAATTATATCCAAACGTAGATTTTTACTCAGGTATTATTTACAGAGCGATAGGAATCCCAACAGAAATGTTTACAGTAATGTTCGCAATAGGAAGATTGCCGGGATGGATTGCTCAGTGGAAAGAAATGATTGAAACAAAACAACCAATTGGTAGACCAAGACAAATTTACACAGGAGAGAATGCTCGTCCTTATGTAGAAATGGGAAAAAGATAATTGAATGAAGAATTCTTTATTTATAATAGCTTTGTTAGTAGTTGCTTCGGTTTCTTGTGATTCTGGAAGAACAATTCCTTCAGTTGAAACTGGGAATGAGAAAGCTACTTCTTTGACTTTTGAAGATACAGTTAGGTTTCATACTCAAAAGTATTGTAACTGTTTTGGTGAATTTAATGTTTTTGTAGAAAAAGCTAAGACAATGCATCCAGATTCAGTTGATATGGAAATGTATGGAAAGCTTCAAGGGGAGTCTGCAAATTGTTTTGATCCTAATGGAGTAATAAGTGCTTTTGGAAAATCATTGGATTCTACAAAACGTATAAAACAAAAAGAATTATTCAGTAAATACAGACAAGAAATTTGTCCAGAGATTATCTCAAAAGGTTAAATAAATAAAAAGAGCTTCCAAATTGGAAGCTCTTTTTATTTGGTACCAATATTAAATGTTTTCTTTTTGGTGTATTTTTTCTTTAATTCAAAAAACGTTTTATCTATCGACAAATAATCACCATTTGGAGAAGGCTTAGCGGCAGGAGAAGACACAATGTTACCATTTGTATCAATTAGGATGTAATGCGGTATGTTATACACTTCGTATTGATCCAATAGATTAGAGTTTCCGCCAAAATGGAGCATAGTCCAATCATAGTTTTGATGAGAAGCTATAAAGTTATTGAATTTTGCTTTTTTACTATCAATATTTATACTTACAAACTTTACAAAATCGCCATAATCCGGTTTCAATTTTTTAAATAAATTCATTTCGGCTTGACTTTCTTTGTTCCAAACAGCCCAAAAATTTATGTAAACATATTTACCTCTAAAAGACTCTAAAGTGACTGAATTACCATTTTTATCCATTAAATCAAAAGGAAAGGCTTTTGTTCCTTTTTGGTTTTTCATTATTCGATCAATAATATTTTGCGATAAATTATGAATGTCAGGATTCTCAGAAGACAAGCCTGCTTCTCTTAAAATTTCAATTAATACATTTGGATCGTAGTGCTCGTCATCATAATACAAAGTATATAGATTTTCAGTAATCACAAGCTCTCTAATAGATTTCATTTTAAAGAAATAGTCCTTTTTAATTGCTTTATCAATGGAAGTATAACTTGGATGTGTAGTAAGAGCTGTATTTATTTCTTGCCCAATTTTCCCCATCTGATTTTTCAATGATTTTTCATAAAAGTTAAGTAAAAACCTAATCTGAGTTGGGTGTTTCAAGTCTACGTTTCGATTTATAATATAAGTGTTGTAAATAGATAACTTATTCACTTTTTGATAAGCAGAAGGAGAAAGTAATTCTAAATTGGCAATAGAAAATTTAGCGTATTTTGAAAAGAACTCATTACTCACCCCTTCAAAAATGGATTTAATTTTTAATTTAAAACTGTCCAATTTTGTATGAAACACAGGCATTCCAAAGTTCCTTTTATTATCAATTAAAAATTGGTCATAATATCTATCAAACTCAATAATAAGTCCATTGATGTCATTTTTAGGAATGGTTTTAAAAACAATAATTACATTGTTTTTTGTTAGTTTATAGGTTCCATCCTCCGAATGTGGCGGAAAATAAAGAGTGTATTCTTGGTTAGGATCTAAATAGATAATTCCAATCAAATATTCGATTTGAATAAGTGCTTGTTGGGTTTCTTTTAAATCTACATCAAAATAAAATTTACCTAAGGAATCAATTGTTGTAGATGCGATAATGTCATACTCTTTAGTTATGTAATCAGTGTATTGAATAAGGTTAACAGTTTTTCCTTTGAAAGGTTTAAATGTCTCTCCATTAATAACCGTAGAAGCTTTTGAAAAAATGCTTGCAGCTAATAATACTATAATTATGACTAATTTTTTATTCATTTTTAGATTGAAATATTATTTGGTAAAAACTGAGAAGCATCTCCTTTATTCACCAATATATCACGAACAATTGAAGAACTTATTGCAGATAATTCGGCAGATGTAATTAAAAAAACAGTTTCCAGTTCTGGGCTCATGTCTCTATTTATTTGACCAATAGCTCTTTCAAACTCAAAATCTGCTGATGTCCTTAAACCTCTAAGTATAAATTTAGCTTCTGTTTTTTTACAATACTCAGTTGTTAATCCTTTATAGGACTCAACTTTTACTCTGGGGTCGTTTTCAAATGTTTTTTTTATGAAATCAATTCTTTCTTCAATCGAAAACATATATTTTTTATTGGAGTTAGACCCAATAGCAATAATAATTTCATCAAATAGTTCTAATCCTCTTAATACTAGAGATTCATGACCTTTTGTGATGGGGTCAAATGAACCAGGGAAAATAGCTTTTTTCATACTAAATTTGTTTGTTGGTGAATGATATACAATAGTCAAGCCAAACATACGAAAAAAAGGATAGATGGAAATTAAAAGGTTAATTTTAGTTAATTATTTACCTAAATGGCACTTTTTATAGGCTCAATATTGCATCCTTGTTTTATTGTACTAAATTTGTGCAAATTAATAAAAATCCAAGATGAAAAATTTCTCAAGTATATTAAATGTTATATTATTATTAGCTGTAGCTATTTTGTTTTATTTACATTTCTCAACTCCAAAAACTACTGATGCAACATTAAGTGAAACTGTAGTGAAAGAATTAAATACAATGGAAGACTCATTGACTCAATTCATGAATTTGGATTCTAATATAATGGCTAGACCTATTAAAATTGCTTATGTAAACAATGATTCTCTTACAATAAATTTGGATATGTTAAGAGATGTAGAAAATCGAATTGCTGCAAAAAGTAAATTATTACAAGCTAAAATTCAAGGAAAACAAAAGTCCTATGAAAGGAGGTATAAAAAAATGATTGATGATTATAAAAGTGCTGAAACAAAATTAATGATTTCTTTACCAAAACTTACTGATAATGAAGCAGACCAAGAAAAAGCCAAATTAATGAAAATGCAAGAAGGCATTATGGCATTAGAGCAAACAGCTCAACAAGATTTATTGAAAATTGACGAAAAGCAAAATAGAGATTTGATGTTATTGCAACAAGAAGAGATGAGTAATTATTATTCTAAACTTCAAGGATTTTGTCAATCATTTGCAAAATCATTAGGGTTTGATTATATCATGGTTTATCAAAATGGAGGAGCTTTTTTATATTCTAATCCTGATTATGATGTATCGAATTATGTGATTGATGCAATAAATAAAGAATACTCTCAAAACAAAACGCTTACAAATTCTCCAAAATAATACATGTTAATAGCCAACCAAAAGAAAAAAGAAAACATTGCAGAATACGTTTTGTATATGTTTCAGGTAGAAACTATTATTAGAAGTTTTAACCTAGAGATAGAAGATGTATTTGAGCTTTATATTTGCCAAATGACTTCAATTCCTGAAGCTCGCGAAGATGTGAAATCTTGGTATGTTGAGATTATTGAGGAGATGAAAGAGAAAGACTTGAAAGAGAAAGGTCACATAGCTCTTGTCCACGAAACCATGGACGAAATGACTTTCTTACATAATACTCTTTTAACTTCTTTAGAAGATACAGAATACCAAGAGATTCACACTGAAGTAGGTCCTTTTGTTCAGGAATTAAGAGATAAATCGGGAAGTCAAGGAATGAGTGACATTGAGATTTGTTTAACAGGATTGTTTGGAAAACTAACTCTTAACATTCAAAAGAAAGAAATCTCTGAGGAGACAGCAATTGCTTTTGATGGATTTACCAAACTATTGATTATTCTATCTAATCGTTACAAAGATTTTAAAACAGGAAATTTAAAGTTTCAAGTGAATAACTAATTCTTGTTACCAATTAAGTTCAGGCTTTTTCTAATGATTTTTATATCCGTATAGATGGAATAATCTTTTGCGTAAACTCTATTCAACTTGTCGGTGTTGACTTTTTCAAAATCTAGATCAAGCGAGTCTTTTAAGGATAGAATCCCGTTTTTAATAAGTGGCAGATTTTCTTTTGATTTTCCAAAATAGCCAACCATAGATTTTTTTCCAAAAAGAACAGCAATTACATTGCTAAAATAAGATTTTTTTTCTTTTTGAAACCAGAATAAAATAGGAGAGAAAGCAATGCATTTTAAAGCTATAACAACATCAAGTAATCGCTTTATTTTTCTATTTTCCGCACTTTCTATACCTTTTACTTTTATCGTATGCAGTTCTCCAGAAGTATTTAAATCCGTACTTCCTAGGACAAACATATCTTGTGTGTGTGCTAATTTAAACTGAATATCTGATTTTCGAAATTTCACAAGTATATCAATCACCATGTCATAATCTACGTTCTCTGAGCAGAAAATAGCTTCGTTAATCTTGAATTTTTTTTGCAGTTCTTTTAAGTTGTTTATGTCACCAAGAAACTCTTCGTCTTGAGTTTTTTCTGGAGAGATAACTCCTATGATTGAAGAATATAATTGAGTGTGCTCCACCAATACTTTTACCTTTTCGCTTTCCTGTTTTTCTCCAATGATTGCAATTTTCTTTCTAAAAAAATTAATTTTATATTTTTTTATTTTGAAGAAATGAAGAACCCACCTTACAAAAGTAAGTCCAAACATGATGATGGTAATTCCTAAAAGAGCTTTAGGGATAGTGAAATAAAACTTGTCAGCTACAAATACATAAACTATGCTATTTAGAATTGCACCCACAATAACTCCTTTTACTACTTTTTGTACCTTAATAGGTCGTTCGTATCCCCCCGAAAAATAAAGAGCAACTAAGATCAAAAGAGAAAATACTGCAAATGAAATATTAATAAGTGGAGGTAAATCAAATAAACCAGTATCCGACTGAAAAATTCTCTTTACTACATGTAATCCAAAGAAAACGGTACAAAAATCAATAACAGGTAGAAAAAATAATTCAAAAAATCGCTTTACTAAAGCTAAGGCTGCACTAAAAAAGATAGCAATTTTTATCAGTTTAGAAAACAAACTAGCTTTAGAGGTTTCGAAATGTTTCTTAGCGAAAATTGCCATTGCTTTGTAAAACACAAACACATAGTTTATGGAGCTCTTCTTTGTACTTTCTCCTTTGTAATGAATAATTGTGGTGTCAGGAAAATAATAATTATTGTAGCCTCCTTTTGTGATTCGGTAGGATAAATCTATGTCTTCTCCATACATAAAGAAATCTTCATCTAGTAAGCCTACTTTATTTAGCGTTTCCATTCTCATCATCATAAACGCACCAGAAAGCACATCTATTTTGTGTGTCTCGTTATCCTCCAAAAACCCTAGGTGATATCGTCCATATTTTTTAGATTTTGGAAAAAGTCTAGAGAGTCCAAATATTTTGTAAAAGGCTACATCTGGGGTAGGAAGTCCTCTTTTAGACTCAGGTAAGAACTTACCATTTCCGTCTATCATTTTTACGCCTAATCCACCACAATCAGGAGTAATGTCCATGAATTGTATTGTTTTTTCAAACGTATCACTTTTTACTAAAGTATCGGGATTAAGTAAAACAACATAATCGGCCTTTGTTTGTTTTATTGCTTGGTTATTTGCCGTGGAGAAACCTACATTTACTTTGTTTGCAATGACAATAACTTCTGGAAATGATTCTCTAACCATTTCTACTGAGCCGTCCTTAGAGTCGTTATCTACGACATAAATTTCCAATTTATCCATCACAGTCGAGTTGTAAACTGACTCCAAGCATTGCTTGAGAAAGTACTTTACATTATAATTGACTATGATTACGGCTAGTTTCACCTCCAAATTTAAAAAGATTACTTAGTAAAACGAACTTAATGGGAATAATTAATCCCTAATATTAAACAGAAATTATAAATTAACTATAAAGAAATTTTGGTTTTGACAACTAGGAAAAAATAAGTTTAAATTAAACCAATCTTTGAAACAGACAAAAGCAGAATGATGAATCACAGATTAGTTTGGTAAAAGTGTTAGTTCTTAACTATAACTTAATTTTTAACCCCTCATTTATTTAAGGGTGAGTTTTATTTTTTTTAACGGTATTAATTGAGTGATTATCGAAATTCAAACATTTTTAAGCCTTAAATCTATTTTTATATATAAAGTTGATAAAAAAAGGGGGGTGTTGATAAAAAAAATGCACTATTATTTAAAATTACCCCTATAAAAAATTACATTTGTATCATAATTCATCAATTAATAATATAAACATGGCTCATACTAGATTTAAAGCACTAGAAACTATTGGTACTAGAAAAGCAAAAAAAATTGAAATCACACCTGGTAAAATATCAGATATCTTTGCAAAAGATGTGTTTACAGATAACCAAATGAGAGATCATGTATCTGGAGAGGTTTTTAAAAGTGTTCAGAAATCAATTGATGACGGGACAAGAATAGATAGAAGTGTAGCTAATCAAGTTGCAAATGCAATGAAAGAATGGGCCTTGAAAAGAGGAGTAACTCATTACACGCATTGGTTTCAACCCTTAACAGGTTCTACTGCAGAAAAGCATGATGCATTTTTTGAAACATCTGAAAATGGAGCGATAGAAAAATTTAGAGGAGAATTATTAGTACAACAAGAACCAGATGCATCTAGTTTTCCAAATGGAGGAATAAGAAATACATTTGAAGCCAGAGGTTACACTGCTTGGGATCCATCTTCTCCCGCTTTTATTATGGGAACTACTTTGTGTATCCCTACTATTTTTATTGCTTACACAGGTGAAGCTTTGGATAATAAAATGCCTTTGCTTAAAGCATTGAATAAAATAGATGAAGCAGCAACTGCTGTTTGTAAATATTTTGATAAAAATGTAAATAAGGTTCAAGCAACCTTAGGATGGGAGCAAGAGTATTTTTTGATTGATGCAGCATTATACAATGCTCGTCCAGATATTATGATGACAGGGAGAGCACTTTTTGGGCACAAACCAGCAAAAGGTCAACAATTAGATGATCACTATTTTGGTACAATTTCAGAAAGAGTTACCTCTTTCATGAGAGATTTCGAAAAGCAATCTTTGAGGTTAGGAATTCCTGTTAAAACCAGACACAATGAAGTAGCACCCAACCAATTTGAGTGTGCTCCAATTTTTGAAGAAACAAACTTAGCTGTAGATCACAATTTATTATTGATGGACGTGATGGATAAAGTAGCTGAAGATCATAATTTTAGAGTATTATTGCATGAAAAACCATTTGCAGATTTAAATGGTTCTGGAAAACACAACAATTGGTCGTTATCTACCAATACAGGTGTGAATTTGTTACAACCAGGAAAAAATCCGAAAGAAAATATACGATTCTTAACTTTTTTTGTGAATACAATCAAAGCCATTCATGATTATTCTGATATTTTGAGATCAAGTATTGCAACTGCAAGTAACGACCACAGACTGGGAGGACATGAAGCACCACCAGCAATTATTTCGGTGTTTATTGGTCAGCAATTGACAAAAATGCTAGATAATTTGGAGAAAAATGTAAAATCTGGAACTATGACTTCAGATGAAAAAACAGCTTTGAAACTTAATATTGGTAAGATTCCAGAATTAATGTTGGACAATACGGATAGAAATAGAACTTCTCCTTTTGCTTTTACAGGAAATAAATTTGAGTTTAGAGCAGTAGGTTCTACAGCTAATTGCGCTACGCCAATGATTGCTCTTAATACAATTATTGCAAAGCAATTGACTGAGTTTAAAATTGAAGTAGATAAGAAAATTGCTAAAGGAGAAAAGAAAGACATGGCGATTCTTAAAGAACTTCAAAAATTAATAAAAGAATCTAAGAAAATTAGATTTGAAGGAAATGGATATGGAGAAGAATGGGTAAAAGAAGCAGAGAAAAGAGGACTTTCAAACTTGAAGGATACACCAAGAGCTGTAAATAAAGTTTCTGAAAAGAAATACGTAGACTTGTTTAAGAATATGGGAATATTTTCGGAAGTAGAATACCATGCAAGGCAAGAAATTCAATTAGAAATGTACCAATTACAAATCCAAATTGAAGGAAGGATGTTAGGTGATTTAGCTCAAAACCATATTATTCCTGCAGCAATAAAATATCAAAATGTCTTGTTAGAAAATGTAACAGGAATAAAAGCTATATTTGGTGAAAAGCAAACAAAATCAATGGCTTATACTCAATTAAGTATTTTAGAAGAGTTGTCTAATCACTTAACAGAACTAAAAAAGAAACTGGAAAAAATGTTGGCCAATAGAAAAAAAGCAAATAAGATAGAAGGACCTTATGATAAGGCTTGTGCTTATTGCGATACCGTTAAAATACATTTTGATGATATTGCTTATCATGTGAATAAATTAGAAATTTTGGTGGATGATTCCTTGTGGCCAATGCCAAAATTGAGAGAGTTATTGTTTACTAAATAATTAAAATTTAACTATATAGCAAGGAGGAAATTATCAAATAGTTTCCTCCTTTTTTTTGTACTTTTATTATTGCAATAGCAATCAATTGTTTTTCATGAAAAAAATAGCATTAGTTTTCTTATTGAACCTGGTTTTTTCAATAAATTTTGGTCAAAAAAGTACAGTAAGTGGAACCATTAAAGACTCTCAATCGGGTGAGGATTTGATTAGTGCAACAGTTTTTGTAGAAGAGTTAAAAGCGGGAGTTACTACAAACGTATACGGTTTTTATTCACTTACAATTCCAAATGGAACTTATACTATTAGGTATTCCTACATTGGTTATAAGGATATTTTTAAAAAAATAGAGATTACAGCAAGTACAAAGGTTAGCATTGAACTAACTTCTTCGGATGTCTATATGAAAGAGTTTAAAGTAGAAGCAGAAAAAGGAGACGAAAATGTGCAAGGAACTCAAATGGGGACAATAGAGCTTGATATAGAGCAATTGAAAACGATTCCTGCATTTATGGGAGAAATAGATATTCTTAAATCTATACAGTTATTACCAGGGATACAATCGGCAGGGGAAGGAAGCACAGGATTTTATGTGAGAGGTGGAGGACCTGATCAAAACTTAATTCTACTGGATGAAGCAGTAGTTTACAATGCATCTCATTTATTTGGTTTTTTCTCTGTTTTTAATGCAGACGCCATAAAAAATGTGAATGTTGTAAAAGGAGGAATGCCGGCAAATTATGGAGGAAGGTTATCTTCTGTACTCGATATTACTATGAAAG
>CAJJDF010000060.1 GCA_905182785.1 uncultured Flavobacteriales bacterium | reverse complement strand
AAATAGCTAATGATTTATCATTCTTTAATGCCTTATTAAGGAAAAATGGAACAACTATCATTAAGATTCCAATTACTGACATAAACAAAACAGAGTAAGATAATTCATGACTGCTTCCGTTCATTATCTCAATCAAGTAAAAGAAAACTCCTGCGCCAAGTACAGCCAGAATTCCAACTTTTAGTTCTCCTAGGTTTTTAGCTTTTGCCCATTTATATATGGCAATAACTCCAAACCCAATCCATATAGAAAAAGCATAAAATGAAGCTGCTACAGAATAATCTCTTTCTCTAGGTTCGTAGGGTCTAGGGTTCAGATATAACATAATTGCTATTCCAGTAAAGAAGAATAATAAGAAAATTGAAAATGCATCTTTAGGCATTTTAACAATCATAAATATTAAACCTATAAGCCCAAGAATAAGTGGAAGATAATAATATGTGTTGTATGCTTCATATGATTTCATTGTTTGTGGTAGGTTATTTTGAGTACCTACCCTTTCTTTATCAATAAAATTCACTCCAGACAACCAGTTACCTCTGGACAATGCCCCTTTGTAAATCATACCATCTCCTTGGTAGTATTGGTTATGTCCCTGAAGATCATTCTGTCTTCCTGCAAAGTTCCACATGAAATAACGGAAATACATCCACCCCATTTGGTAATCTTTAAAGTATTTAAAATTTTCTCCATTAGTTGGAATATATGCATCCGCAAAGCTACCATCACTGTTCTTAATTTTAGGATCTTTTGCTCTTATTCTCATGTATTTTGCTCTGTCCGGATTTGCCGTTCTATTATAGGTATAATCCGTCCAATACATGTATCCTTTAATCTTGTCTTTTCTCGTATCAAACATTCTTGGTAAAAGTGTGTATTGATCTTTATTACCATCAGGAAATTGTAATTTATATTTATCTCCAGTAATAATATATTCTTCCTTTGGTTCTAAAGAAGCCATTTTAGTTTTAGCAATAAATTCATCAGCTGCAAATTTTGTTTGGAATGAATATTTTTTTCCTTTAAAAGTCACTGAAAAAGCTTTGAAATATTTATGCCCAGACACTTGACCTGTATTTACTTTACCAGGAGAATTCCAATATTCACCATTTACTAAAGCCCAATCTCCATATTGTTCCCTTCCAAAATATGACATTAGTGAAGGCATTGTTTCTGGATTGTTTTCATCCAATGGTGGGTTAGCATTGGAACGAACAACAACCATTGCAAATGTTGAGAAACCAATAATCATTACAGTCAATGACATAGTAATGGTATGCATTAATCGTAAATCATTTTTGTAAGAATACCAAATTAGTCCACCCAAAATGGCACCTAAAAATAGAAAGAATATCATAGTTCCTACATTGAATCCCATTCCAATAAAAAATCTTTCGAAAAAATCGGCAATTGCCAATGTTTTTGGAAAGAAAACAGAATTTAATAATCCTAGAATCAACACAGAAACTACTCCAGTTAATAAAAATCCTTTGATCGTAAATTTATATTTCTTGAAATAATACACAAAACCTGCTGCTGGTATTACTAGTAAGTTAAGTAAATGGACCCCTACCGAAATTCCAACTAAAAAGAAAATCAAAATAATCCATCTGTCAGAAGATACTTTTTCATAATTAACTTCCCATTTTAGAATTGCCCAAAACGTAAGTGCAGTAAAAAAAGATGACATGGCATACACCTCTCCTTCCTCGGCCGAAAACCAGAAAGAATCACTAAACATATAGGCAAAAGAACCAACAAGTCCTGCCCCCATAATTGCAATGATTGCTCCTGTGGTTTCTTCTTCATCTTTTAACACTATTTTTCTTGCCAAATGAGTGATTGTCCAAAACAAAAATAATATCGTTAAAGCACTACTAAGTGCAGATATTGAATTTATCATATAGGCCGCATTTTCTTGCGAAACAAATGATGAAAAAATTCTACCAATCATCATAAAAGTAGGTGCTCCTGGTGGGTGACCTACCTCTAGTTTGTTGGAAGTTGTAATGTATTCCCCGCAATCCCAAAGACTCGTAGAAGGCTCTACGGTTGAGATAAAAACAAAAGATGCTATGACTAGCACTGCAATTCCAACCCAATTATTAATTTTTCTATAATTCATACTTTCAATATTTATGGAGCAAATATAAAAATTAATAGCATCATTCCTTAATGTGGCAATATAAATTATGTTAAAGGTTTTATTATGATACATATTTAGTTGTTGGGAAATACTTATATTTGTAAGATTTTATAATAAATACAATTAAAATGTCAAACAATACTGCCGAAAGAGCGAACCTTGAAGACGAAAACAACTATGTTTATCAAAGGTGTTTAAAAGCATACTACGAAGCAAAAAACATTGTGAAAGGTAATGTTTTGGAAATAGGAACAGGAGAGGGGTATGGAGTAAAAGAAATTGCACCTTTGGTAGATAAATTAACTACGATTGATCAATTTGAAAGCAATGTTGATTTTTCTAAATTTGACAATGCAGAATTTGTAAAAATGACTGTTCCAAAACTAGACTTCGAAGACAACACTTTTGACACTGTATTTTCTTTTCAAGTTATAGAGCACATTGATAATGACTCTGAATATTTAAAAGAAATAAGTAGGGTTCTTAAAACAGGAGGGAAATTTATTTGCACCACTCCAAACATTAAAACTACTTTAAGCAGAAATCCTTGGCATTATAGAGAATATACTAAAGATGAGTTAAAAGATTTGATGTTAAATTTCTTTTCTTCAGTAGATGCTAAAGGTGTTCATGGAAATGAAAAGGTGATGGAATATTATGAAATTAACAAAGCGAATATTCATAAAATTATGCGTTTTGATATTTTTAACTTACAATACAACCTACCGAGAAAGTCTTTGCAATGGGCATATGACTTTATGAACAAAAGAAATAGAAACAAAATGCACAAAGAAGACAACACTTTGTCTGCTTCTATTACTAAAGATGACTTTTTTATACAGGATGTAAATGATGATAGTTTAGATTTGTTTTATATAGCAGAAAAATAGTAGAATGAAAAACATTACTTCTTGTCCGATTTGTGAAAGCACTAAAAATAAAACATTTCTAAAAAGTAGAAATTTCAGGATAAATGAACAGGCTTTTGATTTAATGGAGTGTGACTCTTGTACTTTCCGCTATACCTCCCCTTTGCCTGAAGTAAATGAAATTGGCGAATATTATGACCCTGAAAATTATGTTTCACACACAGGAACAAAAAAAGGGATAGTTAATAAATTATTTCACGCAATAAGAAAAATCACTTTAAATAATAAGTTTAAACTTCTTTCAAAAATATCAAATGGGAAAAAACATCTTGATATAGGTGCTGGTAACGGAATTTTTCTTGGTTACATGAAAGAAAAAGGATGGAACGTATCTGGAGTTGAATTGGATGACGTATCTAGAGCTTCTATCGAAAAAAATACTGGATTAAACATTGCAAAAACTGTTCACGATAATAATGAAACTGAAGAGTTTGATGTGATTACAATGTGGCATGTACTGGAACATGTTTATGATCTTAGGAAAGACCTTAATACTATAAAACAGAAATTGAAAAAAGATGGGTCATTAATAGTTGCAGTACCAAACTGTGATTCTTATGATGCTGAAAAATACAAGAAATTTTGGGCGGCATATGATTTACCTATTCATTTATACCACTTTAGACCTCAAAACATCAAAGACTTATTTGACCAATACGACATGAAAATTGTAGATATGAAGCCAATGAAGTTTGATTCTTATTATATTAGCCTAATAAGTGAACAATATAAAAACAATCAAAAAAGTGGGATTGGCGTTATGCTTAGAGGGTTTTATTATGGATTGGTATCCAACTTAAAAGCTAAAAAAGGTGAATACTCAAGTCAAATTTACATCATTAAAAACAAATAAATTTATTCAATTTATTGTCTATTCAAATCTTTGGATATCAATAGGCTCTGCTCTTCTTTGTTGGCAGGTTTTTTACTTAAATAAGCTAGAATTCAATCTTAATTACTTTCTTTTTGTTTTGTTTTCCACCCTAGTGTCTTACACATTTCAAAGGTTATTCAGACTAAAAAGCATTGCAAAATTTAACAATAAAGCTTGGGTTGTACTGAACAAAAAAACAGCTATCATTCTTACTGTAATTGGAGTCATTGGCGCACTTTGCACATTGCCTCAATTTCTATCTTTTTCAATCCTTTGGTGGCTTATTCCCTCAGGAATTATTTCACTTTTGTATTCGTTAAAAAGACTAAGAGACACCCCTTATGTTAAGATTTTTTTAATCTCTATAAGTTGGGGGGTTATTTGTGGAGTTATTCCATTTATCCTTGCAGAAAATTACGACACCAAAAAAATTCTATTCAATTTCATTATTATAACCTGTTATATCATGGCAATAACTATCCCTTTTGATATTAGAGATCTAGGGCTAGACGAAGACAAGAAAAGAACTATTCCTCAAGTAATGGGAGTTACTAATGCTAAAATATCCGCCTTGGTTATTTTAGGAATAAGCCTTGTTTTATTTCAATCAATTTTTAACCCTTTACAATCAATTCTCTATATTATCTCTAGTCTGATTTCAGGATATTTAATATATAATTCAAATAAAGGTAGTCCTGATATTTATTTCACTTTGTGGATTGATGGACATATAATATTCCAATTTCTATTGATATTCTTCCTTAGTTAATCATAAATCCTTAAATTTAACGCTTATTCAAATTCACACAATGAAAAAAATCTCCCTAATTTTTTTACTTTCAGCAGTTTGCGCCTCATATTTCTCACAAAACACTTCAAATGAAGCCCAAATTCATGGGAATGTGCAAACAGACGTGCAATTTTACAATCCTGATTCATTAATTGGCGCTCCAGCTGTTCCTGAAAAAATGCTAATGAATGGTTTTGCAAATATCAATTTTACGAAAGGAAATTTTGCCGCAGGTATTCGTTACGAATCTTATTTAAATGCGCTACAAGGTTTTCCAACGGGATATAGAGGTACTGGAATTGGATATAGATATGCTTCGTATAAATTGGATGATATTGAAGTAACAGCTGGTAATTTTTATGAGCAGTTTGGAAGTGGAATGGTTCTAAGAGCATACGAAGAAAGAGGTCTTGGATATGACAATGCCTTAGACGGTTTTAGAATAAAATACAATCCTTATAGAGGAGTTTATTTGAAGGGGATTTATGGAAAAC
>CAJJDF010000059.1 GCA_905182785.1 uncultured Flavobacteriales bacterium | reverse complement strand
GAACTTCCTGCCCAACCTGGCATGGTGTTCAATTCCATTGGCCAAGTGCACGAACCGTTTTGTTTGTCGTTCGTTTTTAAAATCTTTTTGTTTCTACACCAGCTCCAAGTGTTTGCATTCCCCAAAGGTGGATCTCCATCTTCAGTTGGTAAATACTTTTCTACTTCTGGTAATTCAATCGGTAAAAACTCATCTTCAATTACTTTAGGGATTTCATTTTCGAAATACATTGGGAAAGGCTCTCCCCAATATCTTTGTCTCGAGAAAATTGCATCTCTCAATCTAAAATTGGTCATTCCTTTTCCACATCCTTTGTCTTGAATCGCTTTTATTGCTGCTCCTATTCCTTTCTTGGCATTTAATCCATCCAAGAAATCTGAGTTACACAACAAAGCCGATTTATCTTCACAAGCTGCTTCAGAAATATCTACGTTTTCAAATATATTTTTTATTTCAACACCAAAATGATTGGCAAAACTCCAATCTCTTTGGTCACCTGCAGGAACAGCCATTACAGCTCCAGTTCCGTAACCAGCCAATACATAATCTCCAATCCAAATTTGTACTTTATCTCCCGTGAAAGGGTGAATTGCAAAAGCACCTGTGTTTACACCCGTAATGTTTTTTACATCAGCTTGTCTGTCACGTTCTGTTTTCAAACTAGCTTGGTGAATGTAATCTTCAATAGCTTGTTTTTGATCTGCAGTTGTAATTTCTGCTACCAATTCGTGCTCTGGTGCAAGCACCATAAAATTCACACCAAAAATAGTATCAGGTCTTGTTGTAAAAACTTCAATCTTTTTATCTGAGTTTTCTACATCAAAAAACAGAGAAGCTCCTTTTGATTTTCCAATCCAGTTCTTTTGTTGTTCTTTAATGGAATCACTCCAGTCTATTGTATCCAAACCTTGAATCAATCTATCTGCATAAGCAGTAATTCGCATACTCCATTGGCGCATTAGTTTTTGAACTACAGGATGTCCTCCTCTTTCTGAAACTCCGTCTTTTATTTCGTCATTTGCCAATACTGTCCCCAAAGCTGGGCACCAGTTTACCATGGAGTCAGAAATAAAAGCCAATCTGTAATTCATTAGGATATCGCTCTGTTCTTTCTCCGTAAATTTACTCCATTGGTCAGCTGTAAAAAATTTAGTTTCTGAGCAAGCTGCTTTTACAGTAGCATTTCCTTCCGATTCAAAAACAGCAATAAGAGTTTCAATTTTTTCAGCTTTATTGGTCGCTTTGTTGTACCAAGAATCAAATATTTGTTTGAAAATCCATTGTGTCCATTTGTAATACTCAGGCGAAGAAGTTCTCACTTCTCTGTCCCAATCAAATGAAAAACCAATTTGATCCATTTGCTGGCGGTATCTCTCTACGTTAGTTTTGGTAGTAACCGCAGGATGTTGACCAGTTTGGATAGCATATTGTTCAGCAGGTAATCCAAAAGAATCGTATCCCATTGGGTGCAATACATTATAACCCGTTAATCTTTTGTAACGGGAATAAATATCAGAGGCAATGTAACCCAGTGGATGTCCTACATGCAGTCCTGCTCCCGAAGGATAAGGAAACATATCCAAAGAGTAAAACTTTGGCTTTTTAGAGTTTTCTTGTGCAGCAAACGTCTTTTTGTCTGCCCATTCTTTTTGCCATCTTTTCTCTATTTCACTGTGGTTATATTCCATTTAACTATTCTTTGCGTTTTAATTGTATTTGCAAAGGTAGTTATTAATTGATAATTGATAATTAACAATCAATAATTTGATAATAGAAAAAGTTAATAATTATCTTATCAATTTGATTTGTAAGGCTTTCGCGGGAATCAGTTATTTAACCGATTTGAAAATTACTGCTTTTCGTAATCCACCAATTCAAAATCAATGTTACGATTTACCATATCAACTTTGGTTACTTCAATGGTTACTTTCGAGCCCATTTTTAGTTCATCTCCGTAGTTCTTACCTACGAGTTTTTTTCCATCTTCTTCAAAGAAGAATCTATCTTGAGAAATAGCGTTAGTTTTAATAAGACCTTCGCATTTGTTTTCGTTTACTTCTACAAAAATACCAAAGCTAGTAACTCCAGAAATAGTTCCTGCGAATTCTACTCCTACTTTATCTTTCATAAATACAACTTGCATAAACTTAGTAGAAGCTCTTTCGGCATCTGTAGCTTTCTTTTCTTGAGTAGAGAAATATTTTGCTTGTTGCTCAATTTCTGTAGCACTCAAATGTGGATCTTTTTTATCCAGAAAGTTTTGTAAAATCCTGTGCAACATCAAATCAGGATATCTCCTAATTGGCGAAGTAAAGTGAGAATAATAATCAAAAGCAAGTCCATAATGGCCAATGTTTTCTGCCGAATAAACAGCTTTTGCCATAGATCTAATGACCATAGGTCCTATGAATTCGACTTCTCTGTTTTCTTTTGCTTCAGTCAACAAATTATTCAAGGCAAATGAAAGTGGCTTGTCTTTTACTTCTTTTATTTCGTACCCATTATCAGTTACAAATCTATGTAAGTCAGCAATTTTTTCTTCGCTTGGCTGGTCGTGAATTCTGTAAATATTTGGATATTTAGCTTGTCCTTTTTTAGGAATTCCAATAAATTTAGAAACATTTTTGTTAGCCATTAACATAAATTCTTCTACCAACTTATTCGCTTCTTTCGATACTTTAAGTTTTACTCCTACCGGTTTTCCGTTTTCTACTATGAATTTTACTTCAGTTGTTTCTATGTTAAGAGCACCTTGATCCATTCTTCCTGCTCTTAGTATTTGAGCCAAATCATTCAAAGTATTTATCTCTTTCTGGTAATCTCCTTCTTTGGTTTCAATTCTTTCTTGTGCTTCTTCGTAAGTAAACCTTCTGTTCGAGTTTATTACTGTTCTTCCAAACCAGCTGTTTTGAATTTTTGCTTCTTTATCCAATTCAAATACTGCTGAGAAAGTTAATTTTTCTTCGTTAGGTCTTAGCGAACAGACTTGGTTCGATAAAACTTCTGGAAGCATTGGAACTACTCTGTCTACCAAATAAACAGATGTTGCTCTCAATATTGCTTCATCATCAATTATAGTTCCTTTAGTAACGTAATGCGACACATCTGCAATGTGAACTCCCACCTCTATATTTCCGTTTTCTAATTCACGGTAAGAAATAGCATCATCAAAATCTTTGGCGTCAAATGGATCTATAGTTAGTGTGTCGACCTCTCTAAAATCTCTTCGTTTTGCAATTTCTTTATCCGAAATTGTGGTATCTACATCTTCTGCAGCTTGTAAAACAGCAGCAGGAAACTCATAAGGAAGTTCAAAATCTTCCATTATTGCATTAATCTCAGTGTCTGTATCTCCAGATTTACCTAGTATTTTTATAATTTTTCCAAAAGGGGAGTTTAACTTCTCTGGCCAATTCAATAATTGAACAACGACTTTGTCTCCATCTTTTGCTTTTCCTAGGTGTTTTAAATCAATAAAAAAATCAATGTGTACTTTTCTATTATCCGTAATTACGAAAGCAAATTTTTTCGAAATATCTAGCGTTCCTACAAATTCTGTTTTTTTTCTTTTTACTACTCTTTCTATCCTTCCTTCAGGTTTTCTTCTGTTAGGGTTTTCATTTAAGGAGTAAGCAACTAAATCTCCGTCTAGCGCATTTTTAGTTTTTTCTTTAGAAATATAAATATCATCTTCATCATCCAGTAAAATATAGGCACTTCCTTTGGCAGTAAATTCTACAATTCCTTCTTTGCTATTATAAGAGCTACCTATGCAATAGCTTTCTCCCTCAGCATTAAGGATTTTATCCTCATACATTTCATTCAATAGTCTTGTAACTAGCTTCTTTTGTATAGGCTGATGAAAACCAATTGCTTTAGCAACTTGTTTTGGAGTAAATATTTTATCTGGGGATTGTGATAAAAGGCTAGAAATCTTTCTTTTCACACTTTTTTTGAGACTTTTCTCATTTTGTTTAGACATAAAAGTCAGTTATTTTTTTATTAAAACGTATTGAGTAGAAGTAATCTTTATATTTTCGCTACTCAAAATATAAAGATAGCACAATTAAGTTTTATCTTTGAATTATTAAAATAATATAAACAAAAAGATATCATAAAATGAAAAAAATATTACTTAGTATTTTAGTAGTAACAGCATTATCTTCAATAGGAAATGCTCAACAAACTTCCGAAGAAGCAACAAAAAAAATAGATGCTGATGTTATGGTAAAGTCTGACGAAAAAGCAGAAGAAAGATGGACTAAAGGAGGTGTTTTTGGGGTTAATTTTGGTCAAGTTCATTTAGAGAATTGGCAAGGTGGTGGACAAAGTAATATCTCAGTGAATTCTTTGTTTAGTACGTTTAGAAACTATAAAAAAGGAAAAATAGCTTGGGATAACTCATTAGATGCAGCCTACGGAATAGTAAGTTTAGATGGTGCAGCCTTTGTTAAAAGTGATGACCGTATTGAATTAAACTCTAAATATGGACGTCAATTGAAAAACAACAAGAAATTGTATTATAGTGGATTGGTAAACCTTAGAACTCAGTTTGCACCAGGTTTCAACTCAGAAGATGGAACTTTGTTGTCTAGAATTATGTCTCCGGGTTATTTAACGGGTGCAATCGGTATTGATTACAAACCAAATGCAAATTTATCTGTGTTTATTGCGCCAGTTTCTTACAGAGGAACTTTTGTAATGGATGATAAGTTAAATGCAATTGGAGCTTATGGTGTTGACACTAATTCTTCTTTAAGAAACGAAACGGGAGGTTTATTCATGGCTAAATTTCAAAAAGAAAATATCTTTAAATTAAAAAATGTTGATTTAAAAACACAAGCTACTTTTTTTTCAAACTACTTTGATAGCCCACAAAATATTGATGTTCTTTGGGATGTTTTAATTAGTATGAAAGTTAATAAATACATCAGTGCTAGTATTTCTACTTCTTTTGTGTACGATCACGACATATTATTACCATTGGTTGATGATGCAGGAGTTGAGTTTACAGGAAGAAGAGTTCAGTTTAAAGAAGTGTTAAATATTGGATTTAACTACAAGTTTTAAGAAAAAACAAAAACAATAAAAAAGGAGATTTCAAGATTAAAAAAGATCGTAGATTGCATAAAAAAAACTCAATATTGTTGAAAATTTTTAATATGAAGAGGATGTTAAGCTTTTCTAAAGTTAGGGAAATGTTAACATACAAAGAAATATATTCTAGATAGTTTAGTATTTATGAAACTTCTTTATTTTTTTACCGTAACAGTGATAAGAAAAACGGGATAAAAAATAAATTATGAAGAATTTAATCACAACAATTGCACTTATAACATTACTCTTTAATATAGGAAATTCACAAAGTTTTGAATGGGATGAAACTTTAACTCCAGGAATGAGTCAGGAGTCTAAAAAAATGGCAGCTGATGAAAAGGGAAATATTTTTTTAGTTGGAGATTATGCAGATAGCAAAACTAACAAGTTAACCAATGTTTTTGTTGCAAAGTACAATTTAGATAAAGAATTGATATGGGTAAAATTGATAGGGAATGATAAGAACTCTAAAATACAATCAATTACTTTAGATGAAAATGGAAGTCCAATAGTTACTGGATTTTTCACTGGAACATTGAATCTTGACAATAGAGGAAGTTATGTATTGACTTCGGATAAAGAAAAGAAGAGCGGTTTTGTAATTAAATTAAATGCATTAGGGGATACAGAATGGGCACAGTCTTTTCTAACAAATGATGTAAATTACCATATTGATTTAATGGTAAATGAAAATCAAGATATAACTGTATTTGGATTGAATAATTCTCCAGGATTATCAGGAACAATGAATGTGTTTTTCTATCAATTAAATTCTATGGGAGAAACATTGAACTATAGATATATGGTAGATGGATTGGTCGTGAATGAAATGAAGCTAAATAGTGAATTCAAAGATATTTCATTAGTAATAAAAGAATCTCCTGAGTAAACTAATGTTGTTTTTAATGAGAGAATCTCTAAAAGTTATAGTTGATTAATAGAAATATTATTTGAAATAAAAAGTTATTTATTTCCTCCCAACCTTTGTTGAGCATTCTCTTTGTCTATTGATAGTTGAATTTTTAATTCTTCCATGCTAGTGAATTTTTTTTCATCTCGTAACCTCTCAACAAACTCAATTTGAATTTCTTCACCATATAGGTTTTTGTCGAATTCGAAAACGTGAATCTCAATTTTTATATTGTTATCATTGCTTACAGAAGGGTTTACGCCAATATTAAGCATTCCCGAGTATTTTTTGCTATTCCAATACATATAAACTGCATAAGCACCAATTTTAGGAATAATTTTCAAATCATCCTCAATGATAAGGTTGGCGGTAGGAAATCCAATCGTATTCCCCAGCTTTTTACCTTCAACTACTCTTCCTTTTAACGGAAAAGAATAACCCAAATAGTTATTAGCTAAAGAAATATTTCCATTTTCAATTGCTTTACGAATTTTTGTTGAGCTTACATTGATGTCATTTATGTCTTGTGCAGAAATCTCCTTCACTTCAAACTGATACAAAGCACTAAGCTCTTTCAAGTACTCAAAATTTCCTTCTCTATTTCTCCCAAATTGATGATCGTAACCAATAACAAGCGTAGAGACTTTAATTTCTTTAACCAAAAAATCTCGTACATATTGCAAGGCAGATATTCGAGAAAATTCTTTTGTAAATGGATAAATGATTAAATGATCTATCCCAGCCTTTTCAAAACGATTTATTTTTTCATCTAGTGAATTTATTAAACGAAGATTATTTCCTTCTGGGAAAAGTACAGTTCTTGGATGTGGAGAAAAAGTTAAAACAACAGATTCGCCCTCTTTTTCCTTTGCAACCCCTTTGATAGTATCAATAATTTTTTGATGGCCAAAATGAATTCCATCAAAAGTTCCTACAGTTAGAATCACTTTTTTGTAGGGATTAAACTCAGATATGTTACTGTAAATTTTCAATAATAATAAAATTAAGAGCCCAAAGGTATTTTTTTTCTTTAATTCTATTGCCATTTGTGATAAAAAAAGTAATTTTGTACCGAATTTGAAACTTAAATAAATCTAATTTAATAAATATGTCTGTAAAAGGAAAAATCTCTCAGGTAATTGGACCAGTTGTTGATGTTACATTTGACGACCAAAAATCGCTTCCTAATATTCTTGATGCTCTTGAAGTAACAAAAGAAAGTGGAGAAGTTGTGGTGCTAGAAGTTCAACAACATACAGGAGAAGATACTGTAAGAACAATTGCAATGGATGCTACCGAAGGATTGAGAAGAGGTCTTGAAGTAACTGCTTTAGGAAGTCCAATCAGTATGCCTACTGGGGAGCAAATAAAAGGAAGACTGTTTAATGTAATTGGTGGAGCTATTGATGGTTTGCCAGAAACTACAAGAGAAAACGTTAAACCAATTCACGCAAAACCACCAAGATTTGAAGATCTTTCTACATCTTCAGAAGTTTTGTTTACAGGAATTAAAGTAATTGATTTGATTGAGCCTTATTCAAAAGGGGGAAAGATTGGATTGTTTGGAGGAGCAGGAGTAGGGAAAACAGTACTGATTCAAGAGTTGATTAACAACATTGCAAAAGGACACGGTGGACTTTCAGTATTTGCAGGAGTAGGAGAAAGAACAAGAGAAGGAAATGATTTGATGAGAGAGATGTTAGAGTCTGGAATTATCAAATATGGAGAGAAGTTCATGGAATCTATGGAAAATGGAGGATGGGACTTGTCTTTAGTAGATAAAAATGAATTGAAAGAATCAAAAGCAACATTCGTTTTTGGTCAAATGAATGAGCCTCCAGGAGCAAGAGCAAGAGTTGCACTTTCTGGATTAACATTAGCAGAATATTACAGAGATGGAAGTGGAGACGATAGCGAAGGAGGAAAAGATATCCTTTTCTTTATCGATAACATTTTTAGATTTACGCAAGCAGGTTCTGAGGTGTCAGCACTATTAGGACGTATGCCATCTGCCGTAGGTTACCAACCAACATTAGCATCTGAAATGGGAGCAATGCAGGAGAGAATTACTTCTACAAAAAGTGGTTCTATTACCTCTGTACAAGCAGTATATGTGCCAGCAGATGATTTAACGGATCCAGCACCAGCAACAACATTTGCTCACTTGGATGCAACTACAGTATTGTCTAGAAAGATTGCTGAGTTGGGAATTTATCCAGCAGTAGATCCTTTGGATTCTACTTCTAGAATTCTTACTGCAGATATCTTAGGAAAAGAACACTACGATTGTGCACAAAAAGTAAAAGAAATATTACAGAGATATAAAGAACTACAAGATATTATCGCAATTCTTGGAATGGACGAATTATCTGACGAAGATAAATTAGTTGTGTCAAGAGCAAGAAGAGTTCAAAGATTCTTATCTCAGCCTTTCCACGTAGCAGAACAGTTTACTGGACTAAAAGGATGTTTAGTAGATATTGAAGACACTATCAAAGGATTTACAATGATTCTTAACGGAGATGTTGATCAATATCCAGAAGCTGCATTTAACTTGAAAGGAACAATTGAAGAAGCAATTGAAGCCGGAAAGAAAATGACTGCAACTGCTTAATTGAAATTATACTAAAACGAATAAAACTAAGATTATGTTATTAGATATTATTACACCAGATTCAAAACTTTTTTCGGGAGAAGTAACTTCGGTTACACTTCCTGGAATTGATGGAGATTTGGGTGTGTTAAATAATCACGCACCTCTTATCACTACTTTAAAAGTTGGTGAAATTACAATTCTTAAAGAAGGTGGAGAAACTGAAAGTTTCAAAACTAAAGGAGGTATTGTAGAAGTGCTAAACAACAAAGTAATTGTGTTGGCAGAATAACAAAACTATAAAATATTTAAAAGCCTGATTAAGTTATCTTAATCAGGCTTTTTTTTGGCTATGTTTTTCATTAATTTACTATCAACTTCTTAGAAATTTCGCTTCCATCCAGGCTAGAAATAAGAATAAAATAAATTCCTTTTGTCAAAGTCGAAACATCTATCTGGTAGTTTGTACTAGCAGAATTAATACTCTCTTTTTTTATTGTTTTTCCATCGAAGCTTAAAAGAGAAATCTCAGTAATTAACTCCAAAGATTTTAGTGTAACAAAATTAGAAGCTGGATTTGGATAAATACTAACTCTAAGCTCTTTTTGCAGCTCTGGAGTTGACAATATAACTGAATCTAACACAACAAGAGCAGAATCAATTTTACAAGCATTAGGAATGCCATATCCATAAATATTGTCAGGATTGGAAGACAAATGGCTGTTCTTTTTTATTGCATCAATGATTTCAAAATTTGTTCGTAAAGGATGAGCTTGTTTTAAGCAAGCAACTAATCCACTAAAAAGTGGAGTAGAAAAGGAAGTTCCATTTCCATTTCTTATGGAATCATCTAAATAAACATAATAACAAGCTCTCCCAATTGTTACAACTTCAGGCTTTATTCTTCCGTCAAAGGTTGGCCCTTCAGATGAAAACCCTGCTCTTGTGCTGTCGTAATTAATCGCCCCCACACACAAAATACTATCTGCATCACAAGGAGAAGACAAAGTTCCAGCCCCACTTCCGCTATTTCCTGCTGCTGTAGAAATAATAATTCCTTTGTTTCTAGCAATAGTAACTCCTTGGGCAACTAGGGTAGTTTTTCCGTTCATTCCAGAATAACTATAACTCAGCTGTAGGGTGTCAAAGTTTCTATAGCCCAAAGAAATAGAACAAATGTCAGCACCAATAGAATCGGCTCTCTCTAACCCCAAAATAAGATTAAATTCTTCTATATTTCTTTCAAAACGCGTAATTTCAGTAATATAAAATGCATAATCTGCTTGTGGGGCAGAACCAATAAAAGAACTATCTAATTGGGCACCTACAATTGAAGAAACATAAGTTCCGTGTGTGCTTTTATGGTTTACAAATGAAGTGTTGTCTTCAAAATCCCAAGTATCAATTACCCTTCCTTGGTTTCTCATTTTAGCAAATGCTTGCATAGAATCCATCTTTGGAAAACCAGCATCTAGCACTGCAATAAGAACTCTATTTCCATCAAATCCTCTGTCGTGCATACACGAAATAGTACTGGTCATTTCTAGCTGATTATAGGATTTGTCATAAAGTGCTGTGTCAGCTAAGCTTTCTTCTTGTTCTATTGAAGCCGTAAAATCTTTATCAATTCCAACAGGATTTATTGCAATAAAATGAGAGACAAATGGAAATTTTTTTTTAATGTTTTCTTCAGTAATTGGGGTTGAAAAGTGAACTGCATTTAGCCATTTTGATTTATTTATCACCCTTCCTTTTTCATTTAATTGAGTTAAAAAAGTAGGAGAAACAGGTAAATCATAAAAATTAAATCCTAAACTTTTTCTTTGTTCCAATGCTTTGGGAGAAAAATGAGTTTTTAATTCATATTGAGTCAAAAGAGGTTTTTCATCAAGGAATAAAATGTACTCTCTCTGCTGCCCAAATGAAATCAAACAAAAAAAACATAAAAAGAGGATAAAAATAAGTTTTTTAAACATGAGTTGAAATAAGTATTAATAACCAAGTGAAGATACAAAATGCTTGAAACATAATTTGTATATTTGCAAAATTGCCGCAATATGAAATTAATAGAAACTAAAATTAAAGACCTTTATATCCTTGAGCCTAGAGTTTTTGGAGACGATAGAGGTTATTTTTTCGAGTCCTTCAATAGCCAAACTTTTCAAGAGTTAATAGGAGAAGAAGTGGAGTTTGTTCAAGACAATCAATCCATGTCTGGAGAAAATATTGTGAGAGGATTACATTTTCAAAACCCACCATTTGCTCAAGGGAAATTGGTGAGAGTAATAAAAGGAGAAGTGATTGATGTGGCAGTTGATATAAGAAAAGATTCACCAACCTATGGAGAACATGTTTCGGTAAGGTTATCGGGTGAGAACAATAGAATGTTTTGGATTCCACCTGGTTTTGCACATGGGTTTTCTAGTTTAGAGGAAGGCACAATATTTTCATATAAATGTACAAATTACTATAGCAAAGAATCGGAAGGAAGTGTGGCTTGGGATGATCCAGAATTAAACATCAACTGGGGAGTTGAAAACCCGATTATTTCTGAGAAAGACCAAGAATCTCCATTGTTTAGAGATTTAAAATCTAAATTTTAATGAAAAGTATAATTACATACCTAGTCTTGGTTATAATGATGTTTTCTTGTGCAGAAAAACAGGAAATTCATGACCAAGTGGTAGATAGAATGAGCCAAGGTTTAATGCAAGATTCCTTATTGGAATACCAAGAATACATCAATCAACAATATCAAGTGTTTGCAATGCCATTGCCAAATAATTTGACATTTGCAGGTGAAGAAGTTCCATTGCATGATTTATTTGTTAGAGAAAACTTAGACAGAGAAATTTTAGTAAATACCTATTGGCATTCGAATACATTTTTGTTTCAGAAAAGAGCAAATAGATGGTTTCCAATCATTGAAAAAATATTGGCTAAAAATAATATGCCAGACGATTTTAAATACCTTGCTTTGGTAGAAAGCGGATTGGACAATGTACGTTCGCAAGCAGGAGCAGCCGGATTTTGGCAGTTCATGAAAGCAACTGGAACGGGATATGATTTGGAAATAAATAATTTTGTAGACGAAAGGTACAACCTAGAAAAATCAACCGAAGCGGCTTGTAGCTATTTAAAAATTGCCTACAAACAATTTGGTTCTTGGTCACTTGCTGCGGCATCCTATAATATGGGGAAAGGAGGATTGAACAACCAATTAACTAAACAAGAAGTAGACACTTATTACGAGTTGTACCTAAACAAAGAAACCTCCAGGTATATATACAGAATTTTGGCTGCAAAATTAATCCTATCTAATTCAGAAAATTTCGGGTTCCATATTCGTAGTTCAGAGCTTTATCACCCTTATAGAACATATACCGTAACGGTAGATAGTTCTATTTCTAATTTACCACAGTTTGCCATTAAGAATGGAACAAATTACGCCACGTTAAGAGCTCTTAACCCTTGGATAAGGTCATTTGAATTACCTAATTACAGTAATAAAACGTATAGATTTAAGTTTCCAAGTGGAGATTTTCATGTAGAAGAATTGGTAGAGGAATCGACAGAAGATGAAGAAGAGAGGAAGGATCTATTTGAAGAAATAAAGGATACAATTAATATTCTATCCCCTGCGATTGATTCGCTATTAATAAAAGATACATTACAACAAAAAACTGAGATTAAATAAATGGAGAACCAAACAGAATTCCTGGAAGTATTTGGAGCAAGGGTGCATAATCTAAAAAATATTGATGTAAAAATACCAAGAGATAAGCTGGTTGTAATTACAGGATTAAGTGGGAGTGGAAAGTCTTCGCTCGCCTTTGAAACAATTTATGCCGAAGGGCAAAGAAGATATATAGAAACATTTTCTTCTTATGCACGCCAGTTTTTGGGAAATCTAGAAAGACCAGACGTAGATAAAATTACAGGATTGAGTCCAGTAATTTCTATTGAGCAAAAAACGGTAAATAAAAATCCAAGATCTACTGTAGGAACAATCACAGAAATTTATGGTTTTTTCAGGTTGTTTTTCTCTCGAGTAAGCGAAGGTTATTCTTACGAAACGGGGGAGAAAATGGTGAAATATACCACAGAGCAAATTATTAATAAAATACTGAAAGATAACAATGGAAAAAAAGTAATGTTGCTGTCTTCGGTTGTAAGAGGTAGAAAAGGACATTATAAAGAATTGTTTGTCAAGATAAAAAGACAAGGATTTATACGTGCAAAAGTAGATGGAAAAGTCATTGAATTGATTGATGAAGTAAAGCTGGATCGATACAAAACACACGACATTGATATTGTAGTAGATCGATTGGAAGTAAATTCAGAAAATGAAAACAGACTAAAACAATCGTTAGAAGTAGCTTTTAAATTTGGAAAAGGAACACTTTCAGTTCAGAATTTTGATACGGGAGAAGTGAAATTTTTCAGTAAATCATTAATGTGTCCAACTACTGGAATTGCCTACGAAGAGCCAGAGCCAAATTTCTTTTCGTTTAATTCTCCTTACGGAGCTTGTCAAAGCTGTAGAGGATTAGGTACAGTTCTCGAAATTGACATAAAAAAAATAATTCCAGACGATACATTGTCGGTAAAGAAAGGAGCTTTTTCTCCTTTGGGAAAATACAGCCAAAACTGGATTTTCAGACAAGTAGAAGCTTTGTTAGAAATGGAAGGTTATACCGTGAATACTCCCTTAAAAGAGGTTTCGGAAGAAGCTATAAATGAAATATTATACGGAACTAACAAGCAATTTAAGCTAAAGAATCAATCTGGAATTGTAGAGAACTCCTCAGGGTTTGAAGGAATAATTAATTTCATATCGAGGTATAAAGATGATACTTCTAGCTCTATGCAAAACTGGGCGAAATCATTTATGGATAGAGTAAATTGCAGTTCTTGCAAAGGAACACGATTAAAAAAAGAAGCACTTTATTTTAAAATAAATGACAAGAATATCTTTGAATTGGCCGACATGGATATTTCTGATTTAGTGATTTGGTTAGAAGGAATCGAAAAAAAATTAACTAAAAACCAATTGAAAATTGGAACGGAGATAATCAAAGAAATTAGAACAAGGTTAAGTTTCTTGATGGAAGTAGGTTTGGGTTATTTAACTATAAATAGAAGTTCTGCAACCTTGTCAGGAGGAGAGGCACAAAGAATAAGATTGGCGACTCAAATTGGAACAGAATTAACTGGAGTCCTGTATATTTTGGATGAGCCGAGTATTGGACTTCACCAAAGAGATAATGATAGATTGATTCAATCACTTAAAAAATTAAGGGATGTTGGGAACTCTGTAATTGTGGTAGAGCATGATAAAGATATTATGTTGGAATGCGATTACTTAATTGATATTGGACCCGGAGCTGGAGTAAAAGGTGGAGAGATATTAATAGCTACAGAACCGAGTAATTTAGGTAATGTTTCTTCGAGTACGGTAGATTATTTGAAAGAAACGAAAAATATAGAAATACCTGAGGTAAGAAGAGCGAACAAAGAAAAATTCTTGACACTTGAAAAAGCTTCTGGAAATAACTTGAAAGACGTAACGATAAAGATTCCATTGCAAAATATGGTGTGTGTTACAGGGGTTTCAGGAAGTGGAAAGTCTAGTCTGATAAACCAAACGCTTTATCCAATTCTGAATAAATACATTTATAACGGAGTTAAAAAACCTTTGCCTTACAAAAAAATAGTTGGGTTAGAAAACATTGATAAAGTGATTGAGATTGACCAATCTCCAATTGGAAGAACGCCAAGGTCTAATCCTGCTACTTACACCCAAGTGTTTGGAGAAATAAGAAGTTTATTTGCAGAAATGAATGAAGCGAAAATTAGAGGATATAAGCCGGGAAGATTTTCTTTTAATGTAAAGGGAGGTAGGTGTGAAGAATGCAGAGGAGGAGGTGTAAAAACTATTGAAATGAACTTCTTGCCAGATGTGCACGTTCAGTGTGATGTCTGTAATGGAAAACGGTACAACCGAGAAACTTTAGAAGTGAAATACAGAGGGAAATCCATCAATGATGTGTTGTCAATGTCTATTGAAGAAGGAGTGAAGTTCTTCGAAAAGATTCCTAAAATACATAGAAAACTAGAAACATTACTTTCTGTGGGATTGGGTTATTTGACACTTGGTCAGCCTTCCACAACTTTGAGTGGAGGTGAAGCACAAAGAGTAAAATTATCTACCGAGTTATCCAAAAAAGATACAGGAAACACTTTTTATATTTTAGATGAACCTACTACAGGATTGCACTTTGAAGATATTCAGTTATTGCTAAATGTACTGAACAGGTTAGTAGATAATGGAAATACGGTATTGGTGATTGAGCACAATATGGATATTATAAAATCTTCGGATTATATCATTGATATTGGACCAGAAGGGGGAAGCAAAGGAGGTGAATTACTATTTGAAGGTACACCAGAAGACTTAGTGAAATGTGAACGAAGTCATACAGGAACTTATTTGAAAAAGGAATTGAAATAGATTAATGCAAAAAAAAATGCGATTCGTAAGAATCGCATTTTTTTGAGTGTTTGTTTTAAAAGTTACAATCCATTTTCTTTTCTAATGAATTGAATAAATGGAATACTTCCTTGAGATAAGGAATTGACAATTATACTCTTACTTTTATCAAAATCCACTTCAAACATTGGGATGAAAAACTTTTTTTTCTTGTTTATTCTTAGGACTTGATTTATTGCATAGGTTTCGTTATTCTTTATTATTACTTCCTTGTTGTATTTTAGTTTTGATGTTCTGTATAAATGAATAAGCATTATAGCAGAAACAACAGCTCCCAAAGCAATAAAAAAAGCAAATACATTAAACCAATGATTTTTTGGAATGTATAAAATAATACAAACAATACAGGTTAAAGAAATTACTAGAAGAATAAAAGCAAGAGTTAAATCCCAAATGGAGTTTTTAACGAGGATAAAATCATATTCGTCTGTAATGACTTTATTTTTATTAATAAGTGTCTTTTTACCATAGATAATTATTAATAAATTAATAATTATCCCGATAATAAAATATTTTAATTCCATTATGTTATAATTTTTTTTAATCAAACCATCCCCAGGATGAACTTGTTTTCATATTAACTTTTTGATTTTTAATAAGATCAAAGCTATTATTATTACACTTAAGCAAGTGTTTAGTTATTAAATGTTTATATTTAACTAATATTCATGTTTTTGAATTTCAACCCCAATTCCTCAAGCTGTGCTTCATCTACATTCGCAGGAGCATCAATCATTACGTCTCTTCCACTATTGTTTTTAGGGAAAGCAATGTAATCTCTTATCGATTCAGAACCTCCAAAAATAGAACAGATTCTATCAAATCCAAAAGCAATTCCTCCGTGAGGTGGAGCTCCGTATTCAAAGGCATTCATCAAGAATCCAAACTGAGTTTCAGCCTCTTCTTTGGTAAACCCTAATAAATCAAACATTCTAGACTGAACCTCTTTGTCGTGAATTCTAATAGATCCACCTCCAATTTCAACTCCATTAATTACCAAATCATATGCATTTGCTCTCACAGCACCTGGGTTTGTATTCAATAATTCAAAATCTTCTTTCTTAGGAGAAGTAAACGGATGGTGCATAGCGTGAAATCTTTCACTGTCTTCGTCCCATTCCAACAGAGGAAAATCAAGAACCCATAAAGGAGCAAAAACTTTTCCGTCTCTCAATTCCATCATGTCTCCCATGTGAAGCCTCAAGTCATTCATTTGTGATTGTACTTTTGTAGTATCACCAGACAATACCATAATCAAATCTCCAGGTTTTGCATTACAAGTATCAACCCATTTGGCAAGTTCTTCTTGGTTATAAAATTTATCTACAGATGATTTGTAAGAACCATCTTCATTTACTCTGCAATAAATTAGTCCTTTTGCACCAACTTGTGGCGTTTTAACGTAATCCGTTATTTTATCAATTTGCTTTCTTGTCAAAGAATTTCCTCCCTTTACAGTAATTGCAATAATGTCTTCTGCTTCGTCAAATATTTTAAAATCTTTTCCTTTTACAAGTTCAGTAATGTAATTGAATTTCATCCCAAAACGAATGTCTGGCTTATCAGAACCATAGTTTTTCATGGCGTCTGCATAAGTCATTCTTTCTACCTCAGGTAATTCTACTTTGAGTACTTCTGCAAATAGATTCTTAATCAATCCTTCAAAAGTTTGTAGAATATCTTCTTGCTCTACAAAAGCCATTTCGCAGTCAATTTGAGTAAATTCAGGTTGCCTGTCTGCTCTTAAATCTTCATCTCTAAAACATTTCACAATCTGAAAATATCGGTCGTAACCACTCACCATCAAAAGCTGCTTGAAAGTCTGGGGAGATTGGGGTAAAGCATAAAACTGTCCTCCATTCATTCTACTTGGAACCACAAAATCTCTAGCTCCTTCAGGAGTAGATTTTATTAGAAAAGGAGTTTCTATTTCAAGAAATTCAAGGTTGTTCATGAAGTTTCTAGTAGCTAATCCTATTTTATGTCTTAAAATTAGATTTTCCTTCACAGGATTTCTTCTCAAGTCAAGGTATCTATATTTCATTCTCAATTCATCCCCACCATCCGTTTTATCTTCTATAGTAAAAGGAGGAGTTTTAGATTCGTTAAGAATGTCCAGTTTCGTTATTTCAATTTCAATATCACCAGTAGGAATATTTGCATTCTTACTGCTTCTTTCTTTTACAATTCCACTTATTTGAATCACATATTCTCTTCCCAAAGAACGAGCTTGTTTGCATAGCTCTTCGTTTGTTTCTGTATTAAAAACCAATTGCGTAATTCCATACCTGTCTCTTAAATCAACAAAAGTCATTCCTCCTAAATCCCTCGATTTTTGAACCCATCCACAAAGTGTTACTTCTTTGTTGGCATCTGTTAATCTTAATTCTCCGTTTCTATGAGATCTATACATTATATATATGTTTATTTGAAATTTGATACAAAGTTAAAAAACTATTGATTGTACATTTTGTTTATCAAATTTTAATTCTAAAAAAGTCGATCTCGTCTTTGAAGGGTACCACGAGAATTCAATAATTATCAATTAAAGACAAGGAGTTCTTCCTCCGTCTACCGGTAAGTTTATCCCATTAATATAACTCGCCTTAGGTGAAGCCAAAAATGCAACTGCATGAGCAACTTCTTCTGGTTCAGCAATTCTTCCCATAGGAACTTGATTCTCAAAGCCAAGTTTTATGTCAGAAATTGATTGTCCTGTTTTCGAAGATTTCGCTTCAAAAATTTCATTCAATCTTCCTGTATTAGTTGCTCCAGGCAATACATTATTTACGGTAATGTTAAATTGACCCAATTCATTTGCCATAGTTTTTGCCCAATTGGCAACAGCACCTCTTATTGTATTAGAAACTCCTAATCCATTCAATGGAGCCTTTACCGAAGTAGATATAATATTAATAATCCTCCCGTAAGGTTGGCTTTTCATATTAGGAATTACTGCTTGTGTCAATTTATGATTCGCAATAAGATGTTGGTTGAATGTATTAAGAAAAGCAGCAGGATCAGCATCAATGATTGGACCTCCAGCGGGACCTCCAGTATTGTTCAATAAAATGTCAATTTTTTTATTCTTGATTTCTTCACAAACAACATTCAATGAATCTTCATTACTAAAATCAGCTACTAAATAAGAGTGAGATTGCCCATTACTAGAATCTAGTTTAGATAAAGTATCTTTTAGTTTGGCCTCATTTCTTGCTAATAGTATAACAGAAGCACCCATTTTACTCATTTGAATGGCTGAAGCCATTCCTATTCCTCCCGTTCCTCCTGCAGTTAAAGCTACTTTGTTTTTTAAATCCATTGTTTTATTTTTTGTAAATGTAGTAAGTTGATGTTTAATAAAAAACAGTTATGCTACGTATTGTTTAAAATCCAGGCTGTACCTATTTATTTGGTTTTTTGAATATAAAGTATAGAATTCCGTCAACTTGCTTGATTTTAATCCTTTGAAAATAATCTGTGTATTTTTTTACAGTTTTTGTATAAAAAAACTTTATTTAGGATAATTTTTTACTAATTTCAAGAGCTAAATTATTAATCAAAAAAATAAATCAATGAAGAAATTTTACTCCTTGCTGACACTATTAAGTGTTTCAATTTTAATG